>JBFLXB010000004.1:100632-151719 GCA_040757335.1 Nitrospirota bacterium
GGTTCTGGTGGCCCAACAACTCGTTGCCGCCCGGCACGTACGACATCCTGGTATATAACCCAGCGGCCGCGGGGGGACAAAGCACCATCTTGCCCAACGCGTTCCAGGTGCTGGCGCCGACGCCGGCTATTGGGGCAACGACGCCCAGTTCGGTGATCTACGATGTTTCGGCTAGCCAGACGATCACGATTACCGGCTCTGGTTTCGTCGTGGGGGCGACCGTGACCATTGGCACCCCGCCTGGCGGCCCATGCCCAGCTCCACCACGAAGCACCTGTCTGACGGGCGTGACGGTAAACGGGACCGCCCCAACGCCTGCGACACCGTTTGTCCATGTCAGCGCCGGTCAGATCCGTTTCTATTGGAGCAATACCTCGTTGGCGCCTGGACGTCTGTATGACGTTACTGTGACCAACCCGGCGGCTGCAGGTGGGCTCTCGACCACGTTGGCTGATGCTTTCCAAGTAACAGGACCGGTGCCGCGTGTCACCAGCGTCGCGCCCTCATCTGTTGAGTACAACGAGACGCCGAGCACCAGCGTCCGGGTGACCGGGCAGTTCTTTTACGAACCCCCTCCGGGAAGTCCATCGTCTGATCCCTCCTACGTGACGGTGGGGACGTTGGTCTACCCCTGTGTTCTGGGTGCCGGTCCAGCCACGTCCGGAACGCCGTGCGTGCACATTGATCGACGCAACATCGACTTCTATTGGCCTAACACGGCCCTGGCCCCTGGTGCGTATACGGTGCAGGTTACGAATCCCGCATACGCGGGAGCGGAATCGGGTGGGCTCGCAAACGCCTTCACAGTCACCGCACCGCAGCCGCAGATTCAACCAAACGGTATTCGCCCGCTGGCAGTAGCGGCCAACATCACCCCGCCGCGTGTGGTGGACGTTGCCGGCGTCGATGATGCGGCCAATCACTTCGGGTTCGTGCCGGGCGCCACACTCACCCTGACCAACACCGCGACCACGGCATCGGTACCCCTTGTGTGCAACGCGGGGACTGTTCCGAGTGCCTCTGCCCGCTGTGTGTTCGTGGGCCCTGGGTTATTGCGATTCTTTTGGGACACCGCATTCTTGGGAGTGGGCTCGTACGACGTGACGGTGGTCAATCCCGCAAGTCGCGGGGGCTTGGCCACGCCTGAACCCGGCAGGTTCCGCGTCACCGCGCTTCCCGAACTCATCAACGTGGCGCCGAGCACGGTGGGCTCGGGCGCTCGCAGCGCGGTGGTCGAACTCACGACCGCCGGGTTCCCGAGCGGATCAGTGGTTCGCATCGGTGTGCTCAATGCGAGTACCCCGCCGTACGTGGATACGCAGGATGTCCAGGTGACGATGCGGTCGGCGTTCCGTGCGTTTGCCTCGGGCGACGGGGGAACCGTGGTGATCGACGTGGCCGAGGATCAAGCGCAGCCGGCCGATCGCCTGCTCTGGGTCACGATCACGAGCGCGGATGGCCAATATCGCTTTACATGCCCGGATCCGGCGAATGGTGCGGAAACCTGTACCTCCGGACTCACCATTACCCCACCGCCTGTGGTCACTGCGATCACACCGGCGCTGGGGGTCGGGGCTAGCAATAGGACCCTGTCCATTGCCGGCGATCGATTTGTCGCACCCGGCACCACGGTCACGCTGCCGACCGGCATAACCGGGACGTGCCCGGCGGCGAACGCGACAACGATCAACTGCACAGGGGTTGCCGTGGCGGCGACCGTGGCGCCGGGAGATGTCTCTGTCATCGTTACCAACCCGGACGGCGGCCGCACGACCGGAACCCTGACGATCAATGGGCCTCCCGTCATCTCGTCCGTGACACCGGCGTCTGGAACGGCAGGGGCTTCCTTGACGGTTCGCGTGCTCGGCTCGGGCTTCCAGGCCGGGTTGCTCCAACCGGAATTCGGTGACATTACGGTGAACAGCTTCCAGCGAATCGACGCGGCAACGGTTGACATCAATATTACGATCCCGCCGGGTGCCGCGGACGGCTACCGATCGCTGACGACTACCAACCCGGACGGCGGGGCGGGGAGCGCACCGCAGGCTTTTTACGTCGGGACGTTGCCGTCGGATACGGCACAGGTTTTGGCAACGTTCGGCGAACAGGGTGAATCTCTCGTTCAGTACCGGCGTTCCCTCGGCCAGGCTTGGGGAACACAGATCGACGGCCCCATACTGTCCTCACCTCCAGTGTGGCAGGTCATGAAAGCCAATCCCACCCGGGATGAGCGCTTGTTGGCGGTGGTGGACGACCAGCGCCGTCTCACGGTGCACGTGTGGAACGGGCAGACGTGGGCGAATGCGCTGGCGGCCGCGTCATCAACAGGGCTGGCACGACCGTCGCAGACTGTTGACGTGGCGTTCGAGCAGCAAAGCGGACGTGGGGTCGTCGTCTACGCCACCAGCGATAGCACGACGTTGCGATACCGTCTGTGGGACGGAACAGCGTGGAGCGCCGAGGCCTTCGTCGAGGATCTGGTGAACGGCCAGCAGACAACCGGTCGTCCGCTCTGGGTCCGTTTGGAGGCGCGCCCCACCACGAACGATCTAGTGCTGGTCTACGGAGACCAGAACAACGCGATCGCGGCCGCGGTGTGGCGAGGGAATCGTAACCAGTGGGAGGACTCGGTGCTGCTCACCAACGCGGCGGCCAGCCATGAGGCGCCGATTTTCGATATCGCGTTCGAGCGAGCGACGGGCCGAGCCATGGTGGTATGGGCCACTGGAAGTGAGACAACGCCGCATTACCGTATTTGGAGTCGTGACGCGAGTGATGTCGGGGGCTGGCAGGCCGAGGACGTGGCGCCGTCCCTCGGGGTCACCACGGGCCAACCGATTCGCGCGCTTCGCGCGGTGGGTGACGGGTCCAACGGGGCCGGCGTGACCAATCGAATCGTCCTGGTTGCCAGCACGGGGTCCGCAGCGCCGGCCCTGGTAGCGGTGGTGTGGGACGGCGTCCAGTGGTCCGCCAGCACTCAAGTACTCACACCAACACTCCGAGCGCAGGACGGGGTGCGCGGTTTCGACGTCGTGTCCCAGGGTGCCAACGGGAACTTCCTCGCGGTGTATGCGACCACGGCGAACCCCAACGGCGTGTCTCGAACCTACGCAATGGCAACCGGTGCCTGGTCAACGGTGGAGACCGACGTGGCACTTCCGGCGAGCGGCTCACCCGCCCTTTCCTTCCCGGCCTGGACCGAGTTGGCGTCGTCTCGTGGCATCAACGATGTCGCTCTGAGCCAATTCGACACCCTCGGTCGTGTCCTGCTGGCGCGTTGGAATGGAGCCGTATGGTCGGCCGCAACCGAAGCGCAGTCCTCGGGCTCGGGTCTTGTAGGCGCGCCGCCGGTGGCCGGCAAGAGCGTGGCCGTGACGCTGGCGCAACATCTGAGAGGGCTAGGGCCAGCAATCACGCCGCCGTCCTCCATTGCGGATGGCATTCCGCCGGGCACACCGACGCTGTCGGCCGGGACCGCGACGATCACGACGGTACCTCTTTCGTGGGCGGCGGTCGGTGACGACGGGACGGGTGGAGGCCGTGTGCTCCGATATGAGTTGCGAATGTCGTCAGTCTCGTCGAGCTCGGTCCGGAACGTGATGCCCACCCAGGATCCCGGTGGAACCGAGACCCTGACGGTGTCCTCGCTGTCGGCTGGGACTTCGTATGCCTTCGACATTCGCGCGATCGACGACGCCGGCAACGTGTCAGCATGGTCAAATGCCGTGACGGTGACCACGGTCACTGACCAGCCGCCTCCGGCCGTGTCCCTGACGGTGGCGCCCGGGTCGCCCCCGACGGCGAACTCGATTGCAATCCAGTGGACGGAGCCTTCGGATGATTCGGGGCCGATTGATGGATACCAGGTGCGGTACACGAACGCGGCCACATTTGACTTTGATTCGGCGATGCCTTACACGCTGCATCTGCCGACCGTTTCGGGGGGGAACGCCTCGCTTGTGATCGATGGGCTCGTGCCCAATACGACGTACCGAATCGGCGTGAAAGCCATCGACGCGGTTGGCCAAATCGGGAGCTTATCCAACGTCTTGGCAGCCACGACCACCGTGAATGGCGCCGACATCACACCTCCAGCAGCGGTTACGGACCTCGCAGTCTTCGGAGGCGCGACCACGAGCAACTCGTTGTTGCTGCAATGGACCGCGACTGGTGACGACGGGACGGCTGGGGTTGCCAGCGCTTATGAGATACGGTATGCGACCATTCCGTTGGCCGCCGCGAACTTTTCCCAAGGAACGTTGATCGGCTCGATGCCGCCTGGTCAGCCTGGCACCGCGCAAGAACTGCCGGTACGCGGTTTGATGTCTAACACCACCTACTACTTCGGACTCCGGGTGATCGATGACGGCGGGAATCCCTCATTGCTATCAAATGTGGTCATCGTGCGGACGGCTCTCCGGAGCGGGTACACGATCGTATCGGTTCCTCTCTTGTTATCGCCCCCAAACAATACTCCTGACGTCGTTTTTGGCGACGACGTCGGTCTTCCCCCGTATGCCTATCATTGGCTGTCGTCAGGGCCCACGGTCGCCGATGGCTGTTACACTGGCACCGTGTCCCAGCCTGCGTTTCCCACGTGTGCCCCGCTCACGTTGATCCAAACGGGATCGGCATACTATCTGTACGCTGCGGGAACCCTCGCGGTGCTCGATGCCGCAGGCACTCCTGTGGCCGCTGGTACGTTCGAGGTGGACCTCGTGGAAGGCTTCAATATGGTAGGGAATCCGTATGGACAGCCGATCAGTCTTGCCGATGTCAGCGTCAGACGGGCATCGACCGTGCTGTCATTCGCTGCTGCGGTGGCACAAGGCTGGGTGGGTGGCGCGATGTATCTTTATGACGGAGCGGCCTTCCAGGCGTATGGCCCTGGAGACCCTGCCGCGGTGTTTCACCCCTGGAACGGTGCCTGGATCGAGAGCCGCGTGGCCGACGCGGTGTTGATCTTCGCGGCTCCGTAGGGTCGAGCTTATGAGGATGAGCGCGCTCAAACGGAAGTGGATCTTAGCGGCCCTGGCGGGATGGTTGGCGGCCGTGGTACCGCTGGTCGCTTCTGGGGCGGAAATTCAGCTGACGGTCTCGGTTCCGCACCCGGATGCGGAAGGCGGTGTGGCGACGAATCGCCTTCGACTGGGGATGACACCGTCGGCCACCAATGCCTTTGATCCGTCGCTCGACCTGAAGGCGTTCCCCTCTCCGGGGTTGTCGGCAGCGGTGTGGCATCCGGAGTATGCCACCGCACAGCAGTCCTTGTGGTGGGACCTCCGCGAAGATGCGTTTCCCCAGGTCTGGGAGGTGGAGGTGAGTTCGGATCGGCCCAACGCGAGTATCACGATCAGCGGAGCCGCGCCGCCCACAGTTCCAAACGACTGCTCACAAGGTCAATGGACCCTGCGTGACACGGAAACCAACCAAATCTTCGAACTCGGGGTCTCGCCACTGACATACCAGTATCTCAACACAGCAGGCGTGACACGCCGGTTCGTGGTCCGCGCGGACGAACTCTCCGCAATGTCGCCCCCGGAGCCGCAGAACCTCTGGAGCCCTCGCCAGGGGAGGGCAAGCGTCTACCTGGCGTGGTCCGGTACGGATGATCCGTCCACTCGTTATCACGTGTACCGAGAAACCGCCCAAGGAACCGTTCGGTTGACGGAGACCTCGATCGCGACCGCGAGTTTTGTGGACACCGGCGTTGATCGAACCGTCCCCCTCACCTATCGCATCACTGCCGTGGCCGAGAGCGGATGCGAGAGCGGGTACTCGACCCCGTTCACGCTCGCGCCGCATCGTTGATGCGAGTTGACCGATGTGCGCGGACCGGATCACTCTATCCGCGCCCGGTTGTTTGACTTCGATTTCCTACGCTCGATATAATTTGTTCGTTCCTCCGCCGCCTACTGATGTCCTCGATCCGCGATCAACGCCGCCTCGACCGTCCCGCGGGTATCGCGATCGCGGTAAATGGCACCATCACCACCGTGGACCACGGAACCACCGTGACACAGATGTTGAACCAACTGGGCATCGTGGCCCCGCGCGTGGCGGTTGAGATCAACCTCGCGGTCATTGATCGCGAGGCGTTCGAACGGACGACGCTGCGGGAGGGCGATCGCGTCGAGATCGTGAGTTTTGTGGGGGGTGGCCATGGGTGAGCGGTGGCGGATCGGACCGATCGAGCTCAAGTCCCGCTTGATCGTCGGCACCGGGAAATTTAAAGACTTTGCCGAGACCAAGCGGGTCATCGACGCGGCCGGCGCGGACATGGTGACGGTCGCGGTTCGGCGGGTGAACATTCTCGACCGCTCCAGCGAAAATCTCCTCGATTATCTGAGTCCGAAGGATTACCATATCTTGCCGAATACTGCGGGGTGTTATACCGCGGAGGATGCCGTGCGGACCGCGCGACTGGCGCGTGCGGCGGGGATTTCGGACCTCGTCAAACTGGAAGTGATCGGCGACCAGCGGACGCTGTTTCCCGATAATGAAGCGCTGTTGGCTGCGGCGAAGACGCTGGTCAAGGAAGGTTTTGTGGTGTTGCCCTACACCACCGACGACCCGGTGATGGCCAAGAAGCTGGAAGAGGTCGGGTGCGCGGCGGTGATGCCGCTGGCGGCGCCGATCGGCTCGGGCCTTGGCATCCGCAACCCGTACAATCTGCGGATTATCTTGGAAACGGTTCGGGTGCCGGTGATCGTCGACGCCGGGGTGGGTACGGCCTCCGACGCGGCAATTGCGATGGAACTCGGGTGCGCGGGTGTGTTGATGAACACCGGGATCGCGGGCGCCAGCAACCCGCTGCTCATGGCGGAGGCGATGCGTGATGCCGTCCGTGCCGGGCGCCTGGCTTACCGAGCGGGCCGCATCCCCAAAAAGCTCTACGCCACGGCGTCGAGTCCTCTTGAGGGCATCATCGAATAGGTCCGCGTCTCGGTTTGCCGTACCACGCCTACGGCCACGACTCGTTCCGGAGGGGCATCGGCGAAGTTCCCGGGGGAGTTGCTCGCAGTATGCCCCCTGATTGGCTGCTCTATCTCATTACCGACCGACATCGAGTCGGCTCGCGCGGCCTTCATGTCGCGGTCGCGGACGCCATGCGGGGCGGCGTTCGCGCCGTTCAGCTTCGCGAGAAAGACCTTCCTCTGCGGGCGTTCCTCCCTCTGGCGGCGGAGATCCGGAAGCTGACGGCACAGATGGGCGCCCGCCTGCTCATCAACGGTCGCGTGGACGTCATGCTGGCGGTCGATGCGGACGGCGTCCATTTGAGATCCGATAGTCTGCCCATCCGCGCCGTCCGCGGCGTGATTGGGCCGAATAAGTTCCTGGGAGTCTCCACACACTCGCTTGTGGAGGTGGAGCGCGCCGCGGACGACGGAGCGGATTTTGTGACCTTCGGCCCGGTGTACGAGACTCCGGCAAAGGTTCGATACGGCGCTCCGACCGGGCTCGATGCGTTGGCGACGGTATGCCGCCGGGCCCGTGTCCCGGTCTACGCGTTGGGCGGCATCACGCGGGCAAGGATTCCCGAGGTCGTGGCGGTCGGGGCGTACGGGGTGGCGATCATCGGGGAAATTATGTCTAGTCGGGATATCGAGCATGCGGCGCGAACCTGTCTTGGCGCTGTGAGACACGCGACGAGCCGCCGTTCGGTTGACCCAGGGTAGGCCGGGTGTTAGAATTGATTTGCCGTACCGGAAATACTAGAAAAGTATCACCAAGAAAGGAGGGGCTATGAGCGAGTCGAAGCGCCAAGTGGGCAAGCTCAACGCCTTGAAATCCACCCTCCGCAAGCTGCAGGACCAGTTGTCAGGCAGCGAGTCCGGCGACGCTTTGGGATACCGGCGCGAGATCGACCGCCTCCAGCAACAGGTTCGTCTGATCGAAGACGAGCTCCGAAAGACTGAGCACTCAAAGGATCAGCTCGACCAGGCGCACCGCCAGAACGAGAAGCTGATCCTGGCCCTGCAGGAAGCTCGTGAGCAGATCGAGGCGCTGCGCCAGGAAGTCGAGAAGCTGACCGCGCCGCCATCCTCGTTTGCGGTCTTCTCCGACGCGAATTCCGACGGGACTGTCAACGTCTACGTGGCCGGGCGCAAGATGAAAGTCAACGTGCATCCCAGCCTCAAGGTGCCCGAGCTGCGTCGGGGACAACAGTTGATTCTCAATGAAGCCCTCAACGTCGTCGAAGGCCGAGATTTCGAGCTCCAAGGGGAAGTCGTCCGGTTGAAAGACCTCCTGGAAGACCGGCGTGCGATTGTCATGCTTCGGGCCGATGAAGAGCGCGTCGCGGAGATCGCCGCCTCGCTCGACAGCGAACGGTTGAGCGTCGGCGATCACCTCCTCTTCGATACTCGATCGGGATATGTCTTGGAAAAACTTCCCAAGTCCGAGGTCGAAGAGTTGGTTTTGGAAGAGGTTCCCGACGTCAGCTACGAGCAGATCGGGGGACTCGGGGACCAGATTGAACAAATTCGGGACGCGGTGGAATTGCCGTTTCTCCATCGCGAGCTGTTCGCCGAGTATCGGCTCTCGCCGCCCAAAGGGGTGCTCCTCTACGGTCCGCCGGGATGCGGGAAAACACTGATCGCCAAAGCCGTCGCGAATTCCATCGCCAAGAAAATGGAGCATGTCTCGGGTCGCGAAGTGAAGAGTTACTTTCTCCACGTGAAAGGTCCCGAGCTGCTCAACAAATACGTGGGAGAAAGCGAGCGACAGATCCGGGAGGTCTTCAAGAAGGCCAGGGAAAAGGCGCAGGAAGGGATGCCCGTGATTGTATTCTTCGACGAGATGGACTCGCTGTTTCGTACCCGTGGAACAGGGATCTCTTCTGACGTCGAAGCGACGATCGTGCCGCAGTTTCTGGCGGAAATCGACGGGGTCGAGAGTCTGCGGAACGTCATTGTGATCGGGGCGAGCAACCGGCAGGACCTCATTGATCCCGCCGTCCTGCGCCCGGGTCGCTTGGATGTAAAAATCCGCATCGACCGACCGGACCGTCGAGCCGCGAAAGAGATTTTCGGGAAGTACCTCACCGCTGATTTGCCCTACCACAATCAGGCCGCGGAGCCGGGCGAGGTCCTGGTGGGGGGCCTCATCGACCGAGTGGTCGATCAGATGTACAGCACCGCCGACGAGAACCGGTTCCTCGAGGTCACCTACGCCAATGGCGAGAAGGAGACGTTGTACTTCAAAGACTTTGTGAGTGGGGCGTTGATAGAGGGTGTGGTGTCGCGCTCCAAGAAGTACGCGATCAAGCGGACGATCGCAACCGGAGAGCGGGGGATCCGTATCGAAGATCTCCTCAAGGCCGCGCGGGACGAGTTCCGTGAACACGAGGATCTCCCGAACACGACCAACCCCGACGACTGGGCCAAGATCGCGGGGCGCAAGAGCGAGAAGATTATGCACGTCCGGACGATGACCGGACGTGCGACCGAGTCCCGCTCCGTTGAGACCGTCACCACGGGCCACTATCTATGACTCCTCGGATCGTCGGGACTGAGACCGAGTTCGGCGTCGCCGTGCGAGGCGCAACCGATTCGGACCCCGTCGCCAACGCCATTCTGCTCGTCAACAGCGTCCGTGGGATCCCGTCTCGTACCGCGTTGTGGGATTACGAAAACGAGAACCCGTTGGTCGACGCCCGCGGGTTCGAGGTGGAGGGGGAGAAGGAGCGGCCTGCGCCCGACTACAACCGGCTGCTCAACAAGCTTCTTCCGAACGGCGGTCGCCTCTACGTCGACGGCGCCCATCCGGAGTACTCCACTCCGGAGTGCGCCTCGATTCTGGATGCGGTGCGGTACGAGCGAGCGGGCGAGCGGGTGATCGAGGATTGCCGGATCGAGGCCAACCGGGCCTCGGGAGAACCGCGGTTCCTGGTTTACAAAAACAACACCGATGGCAAGGGCAACAGTTACGGATATCACGAGAACTACCTGGTGGCGCGCTCCGTGCCGTTTGCCATGCTGGTGGCGCAACTGGTCCCGTTTTTCGTGACGCGTCAGATTTACGCGGGCGCGGGAAAGGTTGGCGCGGAGAATCGCAGCGATCCTGCCGAGTACCAGATCTCCCAGCGCGCCGACTTTTTCGAAGTGGTGGTCGATCTCAACACCATGGTCAAACGGCCGATCATCAACACCCGAGACGAACCTCACGCCGACAAGGCCAAATACCGTAGGCTCCACGTGATCGTCGGAGACGCGAACATGTCAGAGGTCGCGACGTATTTGAAGCTGGGCGTCACGTCGCTGGTGGTCGCCATGATCGAGAATGGCTACCTGACGAAGGAGCTGAACCTGGCCAACCCGGTGAAGGCGATCAAAGACGTGTCGCGCGATCTCTCCCTCCAACACCCGATTGAACTGGAAGACGGTCGACGGTGGACGGCGGTGCAGATTCAAGAGTATTATTTGAACATGGCTCACCGTTTCTGCGCCGAGCGGGGCGCCGACGCGGAGACGAAAGACGTTCTTTCGCGATGGGAACGCGTGTTGCGGCTGTTGGACGAAGATCCACGGCAACTGTCGCGTGAGGTGGATTGGGTGATCAAGCGGGATCTGCTCCAAGCCTATGTGGATCGACGGGGGTGCGGCTGGAGCGACCCCCGGGTGACGATGATGGACCTGCAGTATCACGATCTTCGCCCCGAGAAGGGCCTGTTCGCCGCGCTTGAACGCGGAGGGTACGTCGAGCGGCTCGTCGACGACGCCGCCGTGGCCAACGCGGTGACCGAACCCCCTTTCGACACACGGGCGTATTTTCGTGCCCGCTGCCTCCAAAAATTCCCCCAGCAGGTGTACGCGGCCAGTTGGGCGTCGGTTCTGGTTGACGTGGGGCAGGCCGCGGTCAAACGGATTCCGCTTAATGACCCCGCGCGCGGAACCCGCGATCTGGTCGGGACGCTCTTGGAGGAAGTCGAGTCTGTTGATGCGCTGGTATCCCGCTTGAGCGCTTAGCCCAGGACGTGGGAAACCGGATTCGCAGGGCCAGCAGGGGGTGGTGAGACCGGTAAGGGGGTGATGACTATGTCTCAAGAAAAGAAGCGCGACGGCAACAAGAAAGTGGGACGTCGGGACGAGGCGTCTGCAGCGTACAATCCCGAGACCGTCGAGAAGGGCAAAGAGATGAAAGAGGACATCGACAAACTTCTCGATGAGATCGATTCGGTTTTGGAGGAGAACGCCGAAGAGTTCGTGAAGAACTATGTGCAGAAGGGGGGCGAGTGACGGTGGTCGTTGACCCGGGGCCGCTGCCGACGAATTTCCTTGGGTCCAGTTTCTACGATCTGCTGATCTCGCATTACCCGCACTTGGGTCCGAGGTTGACGCCAAGCGAGTTTCCGTCTTCCGGGTCCACACCGCCTCTCGCCATGGCTGTGCCGCACGGCACCACCATTCTCGCGGTGCGGTATGCCTCGGGGGTGATCGTGGCCGGTGACCGTCGCGCGACCGAGGGGTATCAGATCTCGGGGCGGCGGATCGAGAAGGTGTACAAAGTCGACGAATGGTCGGCGATGGCGATTGCAGGCGCGGCCGGGCCGTGTCTTGAA
Source organism: Nitrospirota bacterium (assembly GCA_040757335.1). NCBI lineage: Bacteria > Pseudomonadati > Nitrospirota > Nitrospirota bacterium. The sequence goes on from JBFLXB010000004.1 coordinate 112,196, forward strand.
ATGGTGCGCCTCTTTCAAACCGAGCTCGAGCACTACGAAAAGATCGAAGGAGCGCCGCTTTCGGTTGACGGGAAGGCGAATAAGTTGGCGCAGATGGTCAAAGGGAACCTGCCCGCGGCGTTCCAGGGGCTGTTGGTGATTCCGATCTTCGCCGGGTTTGACCACCGACAGCAAACGGGCCGCATCTTCAAATACGACGTGGCGGGTGGGCGCTACGAAGAGACCGACTACCATGCCACCGGCTCGGGCGGAAAGGACGCAAAGACGACCATCAAGCAATATTTCAAGCAGGGACTCAATGAACAGGAGGCGCTCGGCGTGGCCCTGGAGGCCCTGTTTAATGCCGCCGAGGAAGATGTCGCGACGGGTTCGCCGGATCCAGCCCGTGGGATCTTCCCCACGGTGAAGATCGTGACGGCCCAGGGAATCTCCGACGTGCCGCCTGCAAGGATCGAACCGGTGTACGCGGCGTTCTTGGACAAGCGACGGGAGCGATAGATGGCCCTGCCGTATTACGTCTCGCCTGAATTGATCATGCAGGACAAGGCGGAGTACGCGAAGAAGGGCATCGCCCGTGGCCGATCGACGGTGGCGATGGAGTATGAGCACGGGTTGGTGCTGATGGCTGACAACCCCAACGTCTCCCTGAACAAGCTGTCTGAGATCTACGACCACATCGCGTTTGCAGGCGCGGGCAAATACAGCGAGTTTGAGAACCTTCGGAAGGCCGGGATCCGGCACGCGGATATGAAGGGGTACTTGTACAGTCGTGAAGACGTGACCACCAAGTCGCTGGCGAATGCCTACTCGCAAACCTTGGGGACGATTTTCAGCCAGGAGATCAAGCCGCTCGAGGTCGAGATCCTGGTGGTCGGGTTGGCTGAAGGCGAGTCGACCGAGATCTACCGGATTTCCTTCGACGGGAGTATCTTCGACGAGCGGCTGGTGGCGGTCATCGGTGGACGATCTGAAGCCGTTCTCTCCCATCTGAAACAACACGTGGACGGGCCACGGCCGCTGCAGGCCGCGCTCAAGCAAGGGCTCGACGCGCTGGAAAGCGTGGGGCACCAGGGGGTACGGCTCCAGCAGATGGAAGTCGCGGTGCTGGACCGCCGGCGTCCGGGGCGGAAGTTTCGTCGGCTCGCACCGGCGGAGCTCACCGAACTCGCAGGGTAACGAGATGATGCCGCCGCGGATTTTCGGTCTGGAGAACGAGTACGGCCTCATCTTCTCCCCGAACGGCCGGGTATACCTTCCGATGGAGAAGATCCTCGGATATATCTTCGAAGGGTTGATCCCGAATAGCTGGCCGTCGAACGCCTTCCTGTCCAACGGTGCGCGTTTTTACCAGGATACCGGTTGCCATCCCGAGTACTCCACTCCGGAGTGCGACCGACTGCACGACCTCGTGATCCACGACAAGGCCGGGGAACGTTTGTTGGAAGCCTGTCTGCCCATGGCGGAGCGACGCTTGCGCGAAGAGGGGCTCGTCGGCGAGATCTATATCTTCAAGAACAATACGGACTCGATGGGCAATACCTACGGGTGTCATGAGAACTATCTCATGCGCCGCGATCTCGACTTTTGGAAGGTCACCGAACAGTTGATTCCCTTTTTCGTCACGCGCCAGATTTATACCGGCGCGGGCAAGGTGCTCAAGGTGTCCGGAAGGACCCATTTTTTCCTCTCGCAGCGGGCCCAGCACATCCACGAGAAGACCTCCTCGTCGACGACCTCGTCGCGAAGCATCATCAACACACGGGACGAACCCCACGCGGATGCGGAGAAGTATCGTCGACTGCACATCATCGTGGGCGACTCCAATATGTCGGAGATGACCACGTATCTCAAAGTGGGCACCACGGCGGTGGTGCTTTCAATGATCGAAGAGGGCTTCACGGTCAAAGGGATGGAGCTCGAGGACCCGGTCAAGGCGATTCGGGACATTTCGCGCGATCCCCAGCTCAAGAAGCGTGTCAGGCTGGAGGACGGTCGGGAACTCACGGCGCTGGAAATCCAGATGACGTACTGGGAGCGCGCTCAGGCCTACGTCGCGGCCATGGGATCGTCCGCCGACGACACGACCAGGGAACTGGTCGACTACTGGGGGTATGTTCTTCAGACGCTGGCCACCGACCCCGCAGCGCTGGCGCAGGAATTGGACTGGATCATCAAACGCAATCTGATGGAGTCCTTCATCGAGCGGAAGAACTGTGGATGGGATGACCCGCGTGTGGCGTTGATGGACCTGCAGTACCACGACGTGAAGCGAAATCGCGGCCTCTACTATCTGCTGGAGCGCCAAGACGTGGTCGAGCGGTTAGCGACCGAAGAAGAGATCCAACGGGCGATGGCCGCACCCCCACAAACCACGCGCGCCAAGGTACGCGGCGACTTTATTCGGTTTGCAAAGGACAAGAATCGGTCCTACACCGTCGACTGGACCTACCTCAAATTGAACGGATATTGGGAGGAAACGATCCTCTGCATGGATCCGTTCGCCAGCTCCAACAAGCGCGTTGAAGAACTCATCGCGGGTGTGGCCGCGTCTCATCGGTAGTGGTCGGCTCCCGGCGCTGCTTGCGGGGAGCGCGCTCTTTCTGGTCTGTTCATCAACGGCTTCGGCGGTTGATAGCGGTCCCGTTCTCTCCAAATCCGTCAAACAGGGTGAGGCCTTTGCCGTCAGAGTGCCGGAGTCGGCGCTCGTAGCGGGCTCCGGCTCGGACGATTTGGTCGCCCGGTTCGGCGGTCGCGATTGGCCGGCGTTCAGCACGCCTGATGGCGCCGGCGTCTTGATGGCTGTCGACCTGGATGGGGCGCCGGGCGTGCAGGATTTCGTGGTTGAGCGAAGAGAACCGGACGGAGCCACCGTCGTGGCGCGGGGCGCCGTGATCGTCGAGAACGGGGCGTTTGGCGTCCAAACGCTCACCCTGCCTGACAAACAGGTGGACCTGGACGCCGACACTCTGCGGCGTGTCGAGACTGAACAGAACGCCATGCTGGCCGCGATGGAGCCCATCACCCCGCGGCTGTGGGACGGAGCATTTGTGGCGCCCGCAAAAGGGAAGATCCAACAGTCGTTCGGGCGACGACGCGTCATCAACGGACAGCCGAGGAATCCGCATACCGGCGAAGACATCAGCGCTCCGCAGGGCGCGGCAGTTGTGGCCATCAACCACGGCACGGTTCGGTTGGTTGCGGATCAGTTCTTCAGCGGCAAAAGCGTCGTGATCGACCACGGCCTGGGATTGTATTCGATGTATTTTCACCTCTCGGAGGTCTCGGTTCGCGTCGGGGACCGCGTGACGACCGCCCAGGTCATTGGCGCGGTGGGTGCCACGGGCCGCGCCTCGGGCCCTCACCTTCACTGGGGTGTGCGCCTGAATGGCGCACGGATCAATCCGCTGTCGCTCAACACGGCGCTGAACGGCGTGATGACGGCGGCGCACTAGCGCCCACCGCGCTCGTCAGGCCGCCTTCCTTGTCGAATCTCCGAGCGCCCACTATAATAAAAGCACGGCGATCGCATCGGCTGGCGAGAAGCATGCTGGAGTCCGGATCACGATTGGGTCCCCACCACTCCCTGCGGCGTTTTTTTAGCGTGTTGGCGGAGAGGAATTTTTACGAGCAACTGGGGTGGCCGGACCACCGCGTCATCCGCTACGTCGCGGATCTCCTCGCGGATTTCGCCGACGTCAGCCGGCTGTATCCGTTTCACCATGAGTCCGGATCGCGGTCGTCCGGGCTCGCGGACCTGTTGCTTGCCGCGGAGACCGAAACCTCGGGTTTGACCGAGCGCAATGCCCATCGCCATATCGGGGACTTCACGTTGTTCATGATGGGGCTGTTTCCAGAGCATCTCACGCGCCTGAAAACCCGGCTGGTGGCCACCTGTGCGGATGCGCTCCTCGATTACGTCAAAGTGGGCAAACGATCGTACCGCCTCGTCGCGGAGCTTTCAGACGAGGCGCACACTGCGGAGGACGTGGCGTTGTTCCGGAAGCTGTCGGACCGCTTCGAATTGTGCGTGGCGGGCGTGGGGTGCATTCGAGAAGATCTCAGAGCCCGTGGCCAGGCTCCGTTCGACCGGTTCCGGGAACGCTTGAATTGACGACCTTACAACAAGTTGTCGTAGATCTCCACGTCGGCGTGGCGGCGAAGCTGATCCGTGTAGGACCGCACGACACGGTCCTGCTTTTGGGGCAAGGGGGACGGCAACATCGCATCTGAGGTCGGCCCGGGATTCTGGGCCGCTTGGCGGGCTCGAGCGTCGGCCCATTCCGGTTCGGATACCGCGGTGGATTCGCTCACCACGGCTTTGACCCTCGCGATGAGGAGCTCTTCCCGTTGGGCGGTTTCAAAGGCTTCTGGGGTGAGGTGGTTGACGGCCAACACCCGGCGATACACATCCGGGTCAAAGCGTCCGGTGCCTTCTTTCTCAAACGCCGGGATGGCAGCGATACTCTGCGCGAGTTCACGGGCCGTGACGATGAGTCCCATCTGTTTGGCGGCGTCGAGCCACAGTTGGCGCTCCACGAGCGCATTGATCACGACGTGTTTGAGGTTCAATTGTTTGGCCAACTCCGGGGTAAACTGTTCTTTCAAGGCGTCACGGTAGGCGCGCTCCTGGTTTCGGTAGGCGCGTTCGTATTCGTCCATCGAGATCGAGTGGGTGCCGACGCGGGCGACCACGGTTCGCTCGTCGTCACTGAACCCCCACCATCCCATCGTAATCACAAACGTGACCGCAATCACCAACATAATGATCCGATACACCCACGGGTTCTCGATCGCGCTGTGGCGTAGCAACTTGATCATGGCATTCTCCGTCGCGACATATGACGCCTATGATAGGCGATCCAACCGGGCAACTGCAACCGGGGCATCCTTCAAGGCCTTGCGCCCCTGGAGTGGCTTCCCTATAATGCAGCCCGTTGACGGGTTCCGCTCGCTGGTCGGTCCTCGATGTCCCGGACCCACCAGCCTCTCGGCATGGACGCCGCCCCACGACCGGTATCATCTGAGCCGCCCGCCGATCCCCTCACCCGGTGGGTGGCCAAATTTTTGGACGTTCTGCTTGCGTCGGCCATCGACCAACTTCTCCCTGTGGTTGGTTTCTTCGCCGCCGTGACCTACCTGATGATCGCAGACGGCCTTCAACCCGGGGGGAGCGTGGGCAAGCGATTGTTGGGGCTCGCGATCCGCGGGGCGGACGGGCGGGTGTGCGGGGTGCGCGAGTCGCTGTTGCGAAACGGTGTGCTGGCCGTTCCCTTTGCCCTGTGGCTGTTACTCCAGCCGGTGGGGTGGTTGGCCGCGGTCGCGGGGTGGCTGGTATTGATCGGCGCGTTTGGGTTGGAAGGCATTCTCTTGGTCGGAAACCCGCAGGGGCAGCGGTTGGGGGATGAACTCGCGGACACGCGAGTGATCGGCGTGAGCGTCCCGCACAACGCGTAGACGCCTGCTTAAGGAGGAGCCGTGGGGATTACGAATACCGTTCTGGGCTGGTTCTCCAACGATCTGGCGATCGACTTGGGAACCGCCAACACGCTGGTCTATGTGAAGGGCAAGGGTATTGTCATCAATGAGCCGTCCGTGGTCGCGATCGAAAAGAAAAGCGGCCAAGTCCTGGCGGTGGGTTCGGAGGCGAAAAAGATGCTGGGGCGCACTCCCGGAAACATCGTGGCGGTGCGACCCATGAAGGACGGGGTGATCGCGGACTTTGAGATTGCCGAAAAGATGCTCAAACACTTCATTACCCGGGCGCACAACCGGAACACGTTCGTCCGGCCTCGCATCATCATTTGCGTGCCCTCAAAGATCACCCAGGTGGAGCAGCGGGCGGTCAAAGACTCCGCCGAACTTGCCGGCGCCCGCGAGGTGTACTTGATCGAAGAGCCGATCGCGGCGGCGATCGGCGCCGGTCTGCCGATTGCCGAGCCGTCCGGAAACATGGTTGTCGACATCGGCGGTGGCACCACGGACGTCGCGGTGATCTCGCTCGCAGGGATCGTGTACAGCGAGTCCGTCAAGGTCGCCGGGGATAAGATGGACGACTTCATCATGAGTTACATCAAGCGAAAGTACAACCTGCTGATCGGCGACCACATGGCGGAGCAGATCAAGTTCGAAATTGGGTCGGCGTATCCGCAGGACGACCGAAAAACGTTCATGATCAAAGGACGAGACCTCATCTCCGGTATCCCAAGGACGCTCGTCATCGATGACGCCGAGATCCGCGAGGCGCTGGCCGAACCCATCGGGGCCATCGTCAACGCGATCAAGGTTGCGTTGGAGAACACGCCGCCCGAGCTCGCCGGAGACATCATCGATCGGGGCATCGTGCTGACGGGGGGGGGATCTCTTCTGCGCGGGATGGACGTTCGGCTCCGCGAAGAGACCAACTTACCGATCATCACGGTGGATAACCCGCTCACGACCGTCGTGCTGGGAACCGGCAAGGCGCTGGACCAGATCGACCTTCTGCAGCGCGTCTCGATTCTCGCCCAATAAAGGGAACCCCGCGGTATGGCACATCCCTTATCGGGATCTAAGCGCGGCTGGTTGCTCGCGCTGGGCGTCGTCGTCTTCGTGGCGATTGCGTTTCTCCCAGACTGGCAGCGGCGTCCGGTACCCGTCGCGGTCCGCCCGCTGACCGCCGCCTACGCGTTGGTGGCGGGTGGATTGACGTCCGCGGTAGACTGGGTTGGCGACGCATGGGCCCATTATGTGGCAGTGACCAGGCTCTACGATGCCAACGCGGCCCTCCAGGCGGACGTCCAGCGGTTGACCCGCGAGCGCGACGCGCTGGTCGAGATGGCGGACGAGAATCGTCGCCTGGCCGCGCTGCTCGACTTTCGCGCAGCGCTCCCTGCCTCGACTCAGGGGGCACGGGTGATCGGTCGGGACCCCTCGCGGTGGTATCAGTCAATCACGATCGACCGCGGCAGCCAGGACGCTGCGGTTGTGGACATGGGGGTGAGCGTTCCGCGCGGCGTGGTCGGGACCGTCGTGAAAGTGTTTCCCTCGGCCTCGGTGGTGCTATTGATCACCGATCGTCAGAGCGCGGTTCCTGCGATCACCCAACGGACCCGGGAACAGGGGATCCTTGAAGGCACCGTGGCGGGCCGCCTCCGCCTCAAGTACCTCCCCCCGTCGTCCGATATCCGCGAGGGTGATGTCATTCTCACGTCGGGACTGACGACCTCGTTCCCCAAGGGCCTCATGGTCGGCACCGTCACGCGAGTCGAGCGGGCAGAGGGCGCCCTCTATCCAGAGGTCGAAGTGCTGCCCTCGGCGGATCTCGCGGCCATCGAGGAGGTCCTGGTGTTCGATCTTCTGCCGGAGTCGTGACGTGTGGGGTGGCGGCTACGGCGAACGCGTCGACACTTCGGTGGGGCCTCGGCTCGCTTGGGCGGCAGCGCTGACGCTCGTCCTCCCGGCTCAGGCGGTGTTGGCTCCGATCGTGTCCGTGGGGGGCGCGATACCTGATTTCCCGCTTCTGGCCCTCTTGTTGTTCTCGCTGTATCACGGGCCCGCATTGAGCGCTGCGGCCGGGGCGGCATTGGGGACCGGCCTGGACCTGTTCGCGGCCGGGGGCGGGCCGTTTCATCTGGTCGCCTATCCGGCGTTGGCGGTTGCCTTCTCCTCGATCGGGCGCATTACGCCGACCGTGCGGACGGTCACCGTGGTGGCTTTGGCGGCATTGGGCTCGTTGGTATTGGGAGTCGGCCACATGGTGTGGGGCGCGCCGGTCGAGCGCGCAGACGAATTACTGGGATGGTTCACGACCAAACTGGTGCCGCAAGCGCTCTACGATTCGGGTTCGGCGTGGGTGCTGTTTATCGCGTGGATTTGGCGTTATCCGCCGCCGCACGACGGCCTTGGGGACCGCGATGACTTCTTCTCCGCACGACGACTTCAAGGACTTATACGATAGGATCACCTGGGGCGCCATCGCGATGTTGGCGCTTCTTGGGCTGTTGGTCCTCCGCGCGTGGTACCTCCAGGTGGTGGAAGGCGACACGTATAGGGAGCTCGCCGAGACCAATCGCGTCCGCGTCGTCAGCGTGTTGCCGCAACGCGGTCTGATCTTCGACCGACACGGCCGCCTGCTCGTCAATAACACGCCCGGCTTCACGGCGTATGTGGTGGCCGAAGACGCGCCATCGCCACTCGACCCCTTGATCGAGCGGTTAGCCGGCTATCTGGGGTTGCCAGAAGAAGACATCCGGGAGCGCATCGAAGGTCAGCGGATGGCGAGACCCTTTACCCCGATTCCGATCAAGAGCCACCTCACGCTGAAAGAGGTGGCGCTGATCGAGGCGCATCGTCTGGATCTGCCTGGTGTAAAGATCGAGGTCGAGGCCCAACGAAACTACCCCTTGGGAACATGGGCGTCCCATTTACTGGGGTACGTGAGCGAAGTGTCCGCGACTCAGCGTTCCACCACGGAATTCGAGGGGCTGCCGCTCGGCATGCAGGTGGGCCAGTACGGCGCGGAGCTCGCGTACGACGCCATCCTCCGCGGACAACCCGGTGAGAAGGGCGTCGAAGTGGATGCGCTGGGGCACGAACGGCGAGTCGTGAGCCATATCCGCCCCGCCCAGGGCGACGATCTGTATTTAACGATCGACGCGGACGTGCAGCGGGCTGCGGAGGACGCGCTCGAGGGGAAGGCTGGCGTCGTGGTGGCGCTGGACCCGACGACGGGAGACGTGATCGCGATGGTGAGTCATCCCGATTTCGACCCCAATGTCTTGTCCGGGGCATTGACCACGTCTCGCTGGGCGGAGTTGATCGCAGATCCCGGTCGCCCGTTGAACAATCGGGCGATTCAAGGACAATACCCACCCGGTTCCACGTTCAAAATCGTGGTGGCCACGGCCGCCCTTGAGCGGCGCATCGTAACACCGCGTTCCGAGACCACGTGCAACGGCGGGAAGTTCTTTGGGAACCGCGTGTTTCGCGATTGGAAGGCCGGAGGCCACGGCATCGTTGACCTGCATCGGGCGCTGGTGGAGTCGTGCGACGTCTATTTTTATGAGCTGGGTGACCGAGTCGGGGTGGACGCCATCGCGGAGTTCGCGCGGGCGTTTGGTCTGGGTGAACCCACCGGAATCGCGCTCCCCTCCGAAAAGAAAGGGTTAATCCCGTCCACGGAGTGGAAACTCGCAAGCCGGCGGGAGCCGTGGTACCCGGGGGAGACGTTGTCGGTGGCGATCGGTCAGGGCTACGTCTCGGTCACGCCGCTGCAATTGGCCACCATGATCGGCACCGTCGCGACCGGCGGGGCGCGCCACCCGCCCCGCTACGTCCGGGAAATCCGTCATCGCGACGGCACGGTGGTGGTTCCTGAGACGATCCCGGCGGAGCATCTCACCGTCAGCGCCAAGACGTTTGCCGTGTTGCGCGAGGCGCTCAAGGGTGTGGTGGTGGAGCAACACGGGACCGGCGGCGCTGCGCGATCTTCGATCACGCAGATCGCGGGCAAGACCGGAACCGCGCAAGTGGCGAGTCTGGCCGCGAGCAGCCGAAAGGGCCGCCCGGCACACCTCGAAGACCACGCGTGGTTCGTGGCCTTCGCGCCGCTGGACACACCGCGAATCGCCGTCACCGTCTTGGTGGAACACGGCGGGCACGGCGGCAGCGCCGCTGCGCCGATCGCCAAGCAGGTCATCGAAACCTACCTCGGGGCGCAGCCCCAGCCGTCTCCAAGCCCCGTCGCGGCCAGAGACCGAGGGTCGGCCGGTGCGCCAGGTTAGGTCGCGGCTCGGCAGCCTGGACTGGCAGGTCCTCGCCGCGATCGCGTGCATCGTGGCGCTGGGGGTGGCGTCGATCTACAGCGCGACCGCTCATCAGGCCGGTCGCCCCTCACCCCTCTACCTCAAGCAACTGGCGTGGATTGGCATTGGACTGGTGGTGCTGATCGCGGTGGCGCTGGTCGACTACCACGCGCTCGCTCGTCGCGCGTATGTGGCCTACGCCGCTATTGTGGTGCTGCTCGTCGTGGTGTTGGCGATCGGGCGGGTGGGGATGGGCGCGCAGCGGTGGATCTCGTTGGGTGTGATCGATGTGCAACCGTCGGAGCTCGCCAAACTCGTGTTGATCGTGGCGCTGGCGCGATATTGCGCCGACAAGACGGTCAAAGGCGGGCTGGGGCCGTCGCAGCTTGGTCCGCCGCTGCTCCTGGCTCTGGTGCCCATCGTGCTCATTCTCAAACAACCTGATCTGGGGACGGGACTAAGCCTGTTGGCCATCTCGCTGGCCATGATTCTGCTGGTGGGGATTCGGTATCAGTCCATCATCTTGTTGAGCCTTGCGGGGCTGATGATCTTCCCGTTTGCCTGGAACGTGTTCTGGAACTCGTTGCGGGGATATCAGCGAGATCGGTTGCTCACCTTTGTCAACCCCAGTTCCGACCCCCTGGGCAGCGGGTACCATGTCATCCAGTCCAAGATCGCCGTCGGGTCAGGCGGCTTCTGGGGGAAGGGGTTTCTGGGCAGCACGCAGAGCCAATTGAAGTTTCTGCCCGAGGGGCACACCGATTTTATTTTTGCGGTGTTCGCCGAAGAGTGGGGCTTTGTCGGGGTGTTGGTGCTGTTCGCCTTGTACGGGTTCGTGCTGTACTGGATTATGGAAACCGCATACAAATCCAAGGACCGCTTGGGCGCATTTCTCGCCGTGGGCGTAGCATCGATGGTGGTCTTCTCGTTGGTTGTCAACATCGGGATGACTCTCGGCATCATGCCGGTGGTCGGGGTTCCTTTGCTGCTGATGAGCTATGGAGGCTCGTCCACGTTGACCGTGTTTGCGGCGCTGGGTTTGGTGCTCAATGTACGCCTTCGTCGGTTTATGCTATTTTACTGAGCCCCGACGCCGTCTGAAGACCGGCGTGTCGTCGGAGCCCGCGAGTACAGGAGTCTGGCATGGGCATAGAGATCGTGATCGACCCGTCGCGCGAGGAGACGCGCGTGGCGGTGCTCGAGCAGCAGGTCTTAACCGAGCTCTATATCGATCGGAAACGCGATCGCGGGATCGTTGGCAACGTGTACAAAGGCCGTGTGGTGAAGGTCCTCCCAGGTATGCAGGCCGCATTCGTCGATATCGGGGTGGAGCGTGCGGCGTTTCTTTATGTCGCGGACATCGCCACGGAGACCGGCGGCCCCCCTCCCGCGGTTGACGCGTCGGACGCCCCTGAAGGCGTGGACGAGGCCGAGGGCGGGGGTGAGACGCCCAAAGGCGACGATGAGGGGGAAGACGAGGTGACCAAAGCCACCCCGCGTCCTCGCCGGGTCCATCGATCCATCGAAGAACTCTTGCGCGAAGGCCAGGAGGTGGTCGTTCAGGTCACGAAGGATCCGATCGGGACCAAGGGGTGTCGAGTGACGACCTATCTGTCTCTTCCGGGCCGGTACCTGGTGTTCATGCCGACGGTCAACCACATCGGGATTTCCAGGCGGATCGGGGATGAGACCGAGCGGGCAAGGCTCCGAGAGATGATCACTCGGTTGCGTCAACCAGGAACCGGATACATCATTCGGACCGTGAGCGAGGGGACCAGCGAGGATGAGTTTCGAATGGATATCGAGTTCCTCGGCCGGTTATGGCAGACCATCGGCGACGAGGCGCAGCGGGCGTCCGCACCGGCTCTGCTTCACGCGGATCTCGATCTCTCCCTGCGTACGGTCCGGGATCTGCTGACCCATCGAGTCGACCGGTTGACCGTCGGGGCACGAGCGGAGTACGACCGGATCCGACAGTTTGTCGGCACGTACCTGCCGAACTTGGTGGCCAAGGTTCATCTGTACAGCCAGGACGAACCGATTTTTGATCGATACGGCATCGAGATCGAGATTTCCAAGGCCCTGGGTCGTCGGGTGTGGTTGAAATCGGGCGGCTATATCGTCATCGAACATACCGAAGCGTTGACCGTGGTGGATGTGAACACCGGCCGGTACGTGGGGAAACGAGACCTGGAGGAAACCATTCTCAAGACCAACCTCGAGGCTGCCAAGGAAATCGCCTATCAACTTCGACTCCGGAACATCGGCGGCATCATCATCATCGATTTCATCGACATGGAAAAAGAAAAGAACCGCGAGCGGGTCTTTGCGGCACTCCGTGATGCACTCGCGACCGACCGCGCGCGGAGCAACATCCTGCGTATTTCCGACCTGGGTCTGGTGGAGATGTCCCGCGAGCGTGTGCGCGAGGATTTGTTGCGCGTATTATGCGACGCGTGTCTGTATTGCGAAAAACGGGGTTATATCCGGTCGGCCACGACAATCTGCTACGAGATTTTCCGTGAGATCCGACGGTCCGGCACGGCCAGCGAGGCCGGGACGATCTTGGTCACGGTGCATCCCAACGTCGCCAACTTGCTCTTTGATGAGGAGCGGGAAGGCGTGGAAGCGCTGGAACGCGAATTCAACAAACGGATCTCCATCAAAGCCGACCCACACCTGCACCAAGAGCAGTACGACCTCGTCCTGGTGTAATGCCGTCGGCATCGACCGTCCGCGACGCCGAGCGAGCCGCCCTGGCCCTCAGCCGGGTCTCGGGCGTGGGGCCCGTGACCTTTCGCACGCTGGTTGATGCGCTGGGTTCGGCTGATGCAGTGTTCCGAGCTCCGGTGTCGGTGTTGCGCAGGGTCGACGGCTGTCCGCGCCACGTGGCCGACGCTGTCAGGGCCTTTGACCAATGGGGTGAGGTCGACGCGGAGCTGCGCCGTCTCGGAGCCCTGGGAGGCCGTCTGCTCACCCTCTCCGGCGCCGAGTATCCGCTCCACCTCCGTCGTATCCACGATCCTCCCTCGGTGCTGTATGCGTTGGGCGATTGGCCAACCGCTGAGCGACGCGTGGTTGCGGTCGTGGGGTCCCGGCGTGCGACGCCGTACGGGACGGCCACGGCCACCCGATTGGCCCAGGAACTGGCCCGCGCCGGGTTCGTGGTGGTCAGCGGGTTGGCGCGGGGCATTGACGCTGCCGCGCATCAAGGGGCGCTGGCGGCGGGTGGGCGGACCGTGGCCGTGCTCGGCTGTGGCGTGGATGTGACCTATCCGCCGGAGATGAGAGAGCTCAAGGACCGTGTACAGAGTCATGGCAGCGTGCTGTCGGAACTGCCCTTGGGGGCACCGCCGGACCCGCATCACTTTCCCACGCGTAACCGGATCATCAGCGGGATGGCGCTCGGCGTCCTGGTGATCGAAGCCGCGGCGGACAGTGGTTCGTTGATCACGGCGAAACTGGCGCTGGAACAGGGGCGCGAAGTGTTCGCGGTTCCCGGCAACGTGGGGACAAGGACGAGCACGGGGACCAACCGGCTGATCAAAGCCGGAGCCACGTTGGTCGAGACCGCTGATGACCTGATCGAGCAGCTGGTCGGCCAGATCGGGACCGCCGCTCAGCGCCGCTCCTCCGCTCCGACTATCACGGTGGATCTGACGGCCGACGAGCGGCGAGTGTTCGACCTGCTGTCGTGGGAGCCGGCGCATGTGGATGAGTTGACCGTGCGCTCCAGCGTAGCGCCTGACCGTCTGGCCGAGCTGTTGTTGGGGCTTGAGCTGAAGGGTGTGGCGAAGCAGGTTCCGGGCCATCGGTACGTGCGCCAGGTGACGCTTTAACGGAATCGGGTATAATCCCCTTGCAGACTTCGAGGAACGGGTATTTCCAAGCCAGCCAAAATAGGTAAGTCTCTCGTCATCGTGGAATCGCCGTCCAAGGCGAGAACCCTCACCAAGTACTTGGGCAGGAAGTACAAGGTGATGGCCTCCATCGGGCATGTCAAAGACTTGCCCAAGAGCAAGTTCGGCGTGGACGTCGACCACAACTTCCGGCCGCAGTACCAGGTCATCCGAGGGAAGAAAAAGGTGCTCGACGACATCAAGGCCGCGGCCAAGACGGCAGACGTCGTCTACTTGGGGCCTGATCCCGATCGCGAGGGTGAGGCCATTGCGTGGCACATTGCCGAGGAGTTGAACGGCGCCGGGAAAAAATCCAAAAAGTCGAATGGGAAGATCAAGCGCGTTCTGTTCAACGAGATCACCGAACGGGCCGTGAAGCGCGCGTTGGAGAACCCGACCGAATTGAAACAAGAGAAGGTGGACGCACAGCAGGCGCGTCGCATTCTGGACCGCATCGTCGGGTACAAGATCAGCCCACTGTTGTGGGACAAGGTCAGACGCGGACTCTCGGCGGGTCGCGTCCAGTCGGTCGCGGTTCGAATCATTTGCGAGCGCGAGCGCGAGATCGCGGCGTTTCGGAGCGAGGAGTATTGGTCGATCGCCGCACTCCTCGAAGGGGATCAGCCCCCGGCGTTCGAGGCCAAACTGATCAAGTGGCGGGGCGAGGACGTCGCGCTCTCCAACGGGGATGCCGCTTCGGCGGTGAAGAACGCGCTGCTCGGGGTCACGTTTCAGGTGGCCCAGATCGAGAAGAAAGAGCGGAAAAAAAACCCTCCCGCGCCGTTCACCACCAGCAAACTCCAGCAGGAAGCCTCTCGGAAGCTGCGATTCTCGCCGAAGCGGACCATGGCGTTGGCGCAGCGCTTGTACGAAGGGGTGGAACTTGGCGACGAGGGGCCGGTGGGGCTGATCACCTATATGCGCACCGATTCGACTCGAATTTCGCCCGAAGCCCAGGCCGAGGCGGCCGATTTTGTGCGCGCCCGATTCGGGACCGAGTACGCGCCCAGTTCGCCGAACGTCTACCGGAACAAGAAAGGCGCGCAGGACGCTCACGAAGCCGTCAGGCCCACGGCGGTGGCGCGCGACCCCGAGCAGCTCCGGAACGTGCTCGATCGGGATCTGTATCAACTCTACGCGATGATATGGAAACGGTTTGTCGCGAGCCAAATGACCCCGGCGGTGCTCGAACAGACCCGCGTGGACGTGACGGCTGGCGAGGGCATCTTTCGCGCGACCGGCGCGGTCATGTTGTTTCCAGGTTTTACCATGGTGTATACCGAGACCGTGGAGCGCGAAGCCGACGCGACGCCGTCAAAAGGCGAGGAAGACGAGGGAGAAGACCGGCGCCTCCCTGCGTTGAGCGAAGGCCAGGTCTTGTGCGTACAAGACATCGTACCTCGACAGCATTTTACCCAACCGCCCCCCCGGTTTACGGAGTCCTTGCTCATCAAGGAGCTGGAGGAGCGCGGGATCGGACGGCCGAGCACGTACGCATCCATCATTTCCACGATTCAAGACCGCAAGTACGTCGCCAAGGTCGAAGGGCGACTCCGTCCGACCGAACTCGGGGTGGTGGTCAACGACTTGTTGGTCCAACACTTCCCAGACGTCCTGAACGTCCAATTTACCGCGACGCTGGAAGAGGAGTTGGACCAGATCGAGGAAGGCGAGAAGGCTTGGGTCGATACCGTGCGGGAGTTCTACGGGCCGTTCACCACCCACTTGTCCAGAGCCACCAGCGAGATGCGGGATGTGAAGCGGGAAGAACGACCCACCGATATCGTCTGCGAGCGGTGCGGCAAGCAAATGGTCATTAAATGGGGGCGCAACGGACGGTTTCTCGCGTGCCCCGGATACCCGGAGTGCAAGAACACCAAAGAGTTTCGAGAAGAGGCCGACGGCACCATCGTGGTGGTGCCGAAGCAGACTGAAACGACCGAGGTGTGCGACAAGTGCGGCGGAGCCATGGTGATTAAGACCGGTCGGTTCGGGAGATTTCTCGCGTGTTCCAATTACCCGGAGTGTAAGACCACGCGGTCGTTGGGCACCGGGGTCACCTGTCCCAGACCAGGGTGCGGCGGCCAGCTGGTGGAGAAACGAACCAAAAAGGGCCGAGTGTTCTATTCGTGCGCCAATTATCCCAAGTGCGACTACGCGCTTTGGGAGCGCCCCTTGCCCAAAGCGTGCCCTCAGTGCGGCGCTCCCTTCGTCGTGGAAAAAGCTGTCAGGGGAGGCGAGCCCAAGAAGCGGTGCATCGCCGAGGGGTGCACCTACGAAGAAGAGCCGGCCGCGTAGGCGTGTCAGAAGCCCGCGATTGCTTGACGACGGCGATGAGGCCCGTGGTAAGATATCGCCCAGGTCGGACGACATGAGCCAACATCCACCGCATGGCCCCCTGTTTGCACGCCAGTCTGCACTCCGGCGAGCGGCACGTCGCCGCTGATTGTGTCGGATCGCTCCAATAGCGCCACCCTCGCGACCCTCCCGCCGCCACGCAGCAAAGCGCCGGGACTCGATTACCAGCGGGCATTACAGCGCGAGGGGCTGTACACCCGGGTTGACGGCGATGGCTTGCCGTCATGGCGGGTCAGTGCGTCGCCGTTCTGGTTAACGCCGTCCGAAGCGGATTTCCTGCAGCGTCTCGGCCCCACCCTGGCGTCCTTTTATCGCTCCCTCAACCGGTTGTACTACCAGAGTCTGAAGCACCCAGCCCTCGCGTGGGTGGCCGGATACCTGGACCAGGGAAAGCCCCAGAGCATCGTGGACTACGGTCGGATGAGACGGGTGCGCGATCAATTACCCAGCATCATCCGGCCGGACCTGTTCATCACGGACTCCGGTTGGGTCGCAGCAGAACTCGATGCCGTGCCGGGGGGGTTTGGGTTGACCGCGGCTTTCCAACACTTGTACGGGGACGCTCCGTTGGTGGGGGGGGGCGACGGGATTGCGGAGGGGTTTTCCAGGGTCCTCGGGACCGGCGCGCGTGCGGCGATCGTTGTTTCGGACGAGTCGGCGGATTACCGGCCCGAGATGCAGTACGTCGCAAAAGTCGTCGCCGGTCGGGTGAGACACGCCGTAGCGGTCGGGCCGTCGGAGATCGTCTTTGACGAGAGGGGGTTGAGCCTGACGCAGCCTGAAGGGCCCATGCGGATCGATGTCTTGTATCGCTTCTTCGAACTCTTCGATCTGAAGAATATTCCAAAATCGGAACTCATCCTGTACGCCGCAAAGAAGGAAACGGTTCGGGTGACCCCCCCCGTGAAAGCGTTCCTCGAAGAGAAATCCGCGATGGCCCTGTTTCATCACCCCGCGCTGTCCCGGTGGTGGCGCGATGATCTCGGGATCCACACCGCGGACCAGCTCCGTGAGCTATTCCCGCGAACCTGGATCCTGGATCCTTCACCGGTGCCGCCCCATGCGCTGGTCGCAGGGTTTGACCTGGGAGGACGGCCGATTCGCGACTGGCTCGAGTTGGCCGAGGCCACACAGCGCGCCCGTCGCCTGGTCGTCAAGCCCTCGGGATTCTCCGAAAGGGCCTGGGGCAGCCGCGGCGTCGTCGTCGGCCACGACCTGCCGGCGCCAGCGTGGCGACGCGCCTTGGAGGCGGCGTTGACCGCGTTTCCCACCACCCCCCACCTGCTCCAAGAGTTTCACACGGCGCGTCGAGACCAGGTGGTCTATCTGGAGGCGTCAACCGGGGATACGCGCGCGATGGCCGGTCGCACGCGGCTCTCGCCCTACTATTTCGTGTCGGGAGACGACGTGATGTTGGGCGGGGTGTTAGCCACTACCTGTTCGTTGGAGAAGAAACTCATCCATGGGATGAGGGATGCAGTGCTGGCGCCGTGCGCCGTGCGTCTTCCCCAGGCCGCCGCGAGTCCCGCCAGCGGGTAGACGGCCGTGTCGATCGGTGCGCTGTTCCTTACGAGGAGGAATCCATACGTGACCGACCAGTGGAAATACGATCTCCGCGAAAGCCTGGAGGCCGTGGAGGATCTCGTCGGGCGGCTCGGACTGACACCTCACGACGCGGAGCAGTTGCGCGCCGTGGTGGCCCGCTATCCGATGCGGATCACCCCGCATGTCCTGAAGACCATCCGTTACAAGGACGATCCGATCTGGCTGCAGGTGGTGCCCAGTACCGACGAACTCGATCTGAATTTGGAGATGAAGGACGACCCGCTGAACGAAGAGGGGGACATGGTCGTCCCTCATCTCGTCCATCGGTATCCCGATCGCGTCCTGCTGTTCGTCACCAATCAGTGTCCGGTCTACTGCCGCTTCTGTACGCGCAAGCGGTTCGTGGGCTCGCCGGGCGGGACGATCACGCCAGAAGCGATCGAGGTCGTGGCACGGTACATTCAGGGACATCCTGAGATCCGCGACATCATCTTCTCCGGAGGTGATCCGCTGCTGCTGGTGGATACCCTGCTGGAACGGCTGCTTTCGACCCTGCGCGCGATTCCTCACCTGGAAATCATCCGCCTGGGATCGCGCGTGCCGGGTACCTTACCGTCCCGGATCACGTCTGAATTGTGCGCCATGCTGAAGCGGTACCACCCGCTCTACATGAATCTGCACTTCAATCACCCGGACGAAATTACTCCCGAGGTGGCGGACGCGTGCGGGAAGTTGGCCGACGCGGGCATTCCGCTGGGCAGCCAGACCGTGCTCCTTAGGGGGGTCAATGACGACCCCGAAACCATGAAGCGATTGGTTCAGCACCTTCTGCGGATTCGGGTGAAGCCCTATTACCTGTATCAAGCCGACCTGGTGACCGGCACGAATCAGTTTCGCACCCCGGTGGAGACCGGGCTGGCTATTCTCCGTGCGCTTCATGGCCATACGTCGGGAATGGCCGTCCCCCGCTACGTTATTGATGCGCCGGGTGGTGGGGGCAAGGTTACGGTGACGCCCCCCGAATTCGTCCTCGACATCAATTCGCGGGAAGTCATCCTGAAGAACTACGAAGACCAAGTCTACCGGTATCCCCAGGTCCAGCCGGCGCCCAACAGGTCGGAGGAACTCGACGCCTGTGCGCAGGGTGGCGGGGCCGAGCATAGGCACCAAGTGATTTCGATCCAGAGAATTCCGTGACCCAGCTCCAACAATTGGAGGACGTGCGAACCATCCAGATTCGGTTTATCGCGAGGGGGCAACGATGATTAAAAACGATCGCTGGATCAGAAAAATGGCCAAAGAATACGGGATGATTTCTCCCTTTGAGGAAAAACAGGTTCGAGCAGGGACCATTTCCTATGGGCTGTCGTCGTATGGGTACGATCTCCGGATATCGGACGATTTTAAGATCTTCACCAACATCAACCACACCACGGTCGACCCCAAGGACTTCGACGTCAAGTCGTTCGTCGATTTTAAAGGGGACATGTGCATTATTCCTCCCAATTCGTTCGCCCTCGGCCGAAGCATCGAGTATTTTCGGATTCCTCGCAACGTCATTACCGTGTGTGTCGGGAAGTCCACCTACGCTCGGTGCGGCATCATCACCAATGTGACCCCCTTCGAACCCGAGTGGGAGGGGTATGTCACGCTCGAGGTCTCGAACACCACCCCGCTTCCAGCCAAGATCTATGCGTTCGAGGGCATTGCGCAGGTGCTCTTTTTCGAGAGCGACGAGGTGTGCGAGACGTCATACGCTGACCGGAAAGGCAAGTATCAGGCGCAACAGGGCATTACCCTACCCCGGCTGTAAGGCCTCAAAAGAGGCGGTCCTCAAAAGAGAAACAGACGTCACTGCCCAAAACCGAGCCGAATGGGGGAATTTGTGGAAACTCTTTTCACAAAATGCGCGACTAAAAATTAGCTATAACATCCGGCCTCGGCTGAAAATTCCCTAAAAGGTAAAATTGCTTGACACTATTTTGAGCATCTGTTATAAGCGAAACTGCCGGTGACAGTACGTTGTCCCCGCTTGGGGATGGGTCAGCGTAAGGTCTGTTCTGAAAGGAGGGTCGCGCAGTGGCAAGAGGAAAGGTGAAGTGGTTCAACGCCAGCAAGGGGTACGGGTTCATCTCCCAGGAGGACGGTAGTGACGTCTTCGTCCACTTCTCGGCAATTCAGGGGGACGGGTTCAAGACCCTGGATGAGGGGCAGGAGGTGGAGTTCGACGTTGTCAAAGGGGCCAAAGGGCCTCAGGCTGCCAACGTCGTAAAGACCGCCGTGAAAGCCTAACCAGTCCGACCCTCCAGAGTGGAATCCCAACGCCCTTCGGAAGACCTCCGAAGGGCGTTCACTTTCCAGCGCGAGACAGCCAGTTCTAAAACAACGACACGGCGACGGAGTCGGCCAGCGCCAGGCCCTCTGGCGTGAGCCGAATGGTTTGGGAATCGGCCTTCAGCAGCCCCCAGTCCACCAGTTGCGCGAGCCCCTGGGCTTTGAGGATCCATGGGTCCGCGCCAAAGCGCCTGGTCAGCCGGACACGCGACACTCCGTCGAGCATCCGCAGGCCAAAGCCGAGCGCTTCATTGATCCGCTGACTGAGCGGCAGGGTTTCCATCCCGGCGATGCTTGCGTGTTGCCGGACCCCCGCGATGTAATCCAGGGCGTCGAAGCGATTCCACCACCGTTGTCCGGCCAGGTGGGAGTGTGCGCTGGCGCCGAAACCGAGCCAATCGTCGCAGCGCCAATAGAGCACGTTATGTCGGCAGGTCGCGCCAGGTCTGGCGTAGTTCGACACTTCGTATCGAAGCAGTCCCGCGCGTGCGACGGCTTGATACAGAACGGCTTCCTGCTGATCGATCACCTCGTCGGCGGGCAACATCAAGAGCCCGTTGGTCACGGCCGCGCCGATCTCGGTTCCGCGTTCCGGGGTCAGGGCGTAGGCGGAGAGGTGGTCTGGACCCAAGTCCAGCACGCGCCTGAGCGTCTCACGCCACCGTTCCACGGTTTGCCCGGGTAACCCGTAGAGCAGATCGAGGTTGACATTGCAGCAGCCGGCTTGGCGTACCGCGTGGTACGCGGCGATCGCCCGCTCCACGGTGTGTGGCCGACCCAGTTCAGCGAGTTCTTCGGCATTCAGCGACTGGACTCCCATGCTAATCCGGTTCACCCCGGCCTCTAAATACCCCCGAATCCGGTCATGGGTGACGGTTTCTGGGTTGGCCTCGAGAGTGATCTCGACGTCCGAGGCCAGGCAGAACGCCTGTCTACAGTGTGCGAGCAGCCCGCTGAGCGCGGCCGGAGAAAGCAGGGATGGGGTGCCGCCACCGAAGTACACCGACTGAACCGTCCGGCCTGCGCCCAGATTTGCAGACCGATTCAGCTCGTGATGGAGGGCCTCCACATAGGGTGCGATTAGGCTTCCACCGCCTGCGATCGAACTGAAGGCGCAGTACGCGCATTTACTGACGCAAAAGGGGATGTGGAAATACAGGCCAACCCCGGTCTCTGCTGCAAACCCGGTCTTTGCTGGTTGTGGGACGGAGTGGGACAAGTTTTGCAAGTTTTGCATGAGAGCGGTTCATTCATCGACAAAGGTCGTGGTATGATCCCACCCGCGTCACGCAGGTGTCAAGGCAACGCCCCCGGAGCCGTTGTGGAATCCAGCAGGGGGTGTTTGCCGAGCACCCGCGGCGAGGAGAGCGTGCAGGGATCTCGGCAATGCCTGAAGCAGGCAGTCAATGGGGAGACGATCGCTGGATGAAACGGATGAGGCGTACGCGTCGGTCGCGTCGTCAACGACGGTTCCCTTGGTTCATCGCCATCGTGGTGGCTGGAGGCCTCGGGTATCTCGCCTCCCTCTACGTCACGGTCACATCGCGCTTCGAAGGTCCGCGCTGGCGGCTTCCCTCCACCGTCTACGCGGAACCCGTGACGATCTACCCCGGCATGGATCTGGTGGCGTCCCATCTCCGCGATCGCCTGCTTCGATTGGGATACGGCCCGGTGTCCGCTGCTCCCTCCAGACCCGGCGAGTTTCGATGGACCGATGGGCGGCTCGAAGTCTATCTCCAAGATTTTGCGTATCCTGACCACCACGTTGAAGGGTTTCCATTCGCCGCCGACCTTCAGGCGCACCGGGTGACTCGCCTGATCCGAACGGTTGACGGCGCGGTGATGACCAGCGTGGATCTTGAGCCGGAAGTCATCGCGGGCCTGTTCGACGACAGCTGGGAGGGACGCCGGCTGGTGCGATTGACCGACGTCCCTCGCTCGCTGGTCGACGCGATCCTGGCGGTGGAAGACGGGAGGTTCTATCAGCACTGGGGGATCGATGTGCGTGCGGTGGCGCGAGCGCTGTGGACCGATTTGAAGCAAGGTGAATGGGTGCAGGGCGGAAGTACGATCACCCAGCAACTCGTCAAGAATTTCTACCTCTCGCACGAGCGGACCCTCTACCGCAAGATCTTGGAGGCGATCATGGCGGTCATGCTGGAGGCCCGCTACGAGAAATCCGAGATCCTCGAGGCCTATTTGAACGAGATCTACCTGGGTCAACGCGGCGACATGGGGGTCTACGGCGTGGGAGAGGCGTCGGTCTTGTATTTCGGCAAAGAGGTCGAACGGCTGACGTTGTCGGAATCCGCCTTACTGGCCGGCATGATCCGTTCGCCGCGGGCGAACAACCCGCAATCGAACCCATTGCGCGCCCAGACCGCGCGGGACCGCGTGTTGCGCCGCATGGCGGCGCTCCAATTGATCGACCCGGACGAAGCCGAGGTGGCCATGATGGAGTCCGTTCCGTCGCGTCCGAAAGCGCGCGCCGCCGTGCGCGCGCCGTACTTCGCGGACCTGGTGCGGGACGAGCTCGAGCGACACTACTCGCGGGACATCCTCACCTCCGAAGGCTTGCGAATTTTCACCAGCCTCGACGTGGAGGCTCAGCGGGCGGCCGAGGAAGTCCTGCGCAGCGGGCTCACGTCGCTCGAACGGCGGATGAAAAAGGCGCCGGAGCCCCTGCAGGGCGGGGTGATCGTCATGCAGCCGCAAACCGGGTACGTTCGCGCCCTCATCGGGGGACGGGACTACGCCGATTCGCAGTTCAACCGGATGACCCAGGCCCGTCGCCAACCAGGCTCGTTGTTCAAGCCCGTTGCCTATCTGGCGGCGTTGCGAAAGAATGGGCCGGACGGTGCGCCGCAGTACACCCCGGTCAGCGTGTTGCAGGACGAGCCCGTTACCGTGGAGACTCCCTCGGGACCATGGACGCCCCAGAACTTCGACAAACGCTACCACGGTGCGGTGACGCTCCGAACCGCGCTGGAGTATTCATTCAACGCCGCCGCGGTCCGGGTGGCTCAGGATATCGGGGTTGAGCGGATCGTGGAGACCGCCCGCCTGCTGGGCCTGTCCACCGCAATTCCCGCGGTGCCGTCGCTGGTGCTGGGGACCTCCGAAGTCGTCCCGCTTGAGCTGGCCGGCGCCTTTGCGGTGCTCGCGAATTTCGGCACCCGTACCGAGCCGCTTGTCATCAAGTCGGTCGTGGACCGTGACGGTCGGGTGCTCACCCGGAAAGACATCGCGGTCGAGCAGGTCATTGCACCCGAAGAAGCCTTTCTCGTCACGTCGCTGCTCCAAGGGGTGATCGAGCGCGGCACTGGTCGCAGTGTCCGCGCGCTGGGCTTTACCAGACCGGTGGCCGGAAAAACCGGGACGACCAGCGACTTCCGCGATGCGTGGTTCATCGGGTACACACCGGAGACGCTGGCACTCGTGTGGGTGGGCTTTGACCACAATCGTCCCCTCAATCTGACCGGAGCCGAAGCGGCGTTGCCGATCTGGACCGAGGTCATGCGTCGCGTGACCGCCACGGAGCCGGTGCGGGACTTCATCCCGCCGCCCGGCGTCGTGTTGCGGAAGATCAATCCAGCCACGGGTCTGTTGAGCACGCGGCAGTGTCCCGACGCCATTACCGAAGCGTTTCTTCAGGGCACGGAACCCACGGCCACGTGCTCTGATCGCGAGCCCGGTGGCCCGGGCCTGCTGCGCTGGCTGCGACGGGCGTTGGGGTGACGGTGCCGCGCACCTGGTCGTGTGCCGTCGCCCTGATGGTTGCCGGCGGTCTCTGGAGCTGCGTGGCGATGCACACCAGCCAGGAGACCACGCCCCCCCAACCTCAGACCGACGCGCCGCCCCAGGAGGTGGCCGCTTACCATCTTGTGGTAGACGGCCGCCAGCAACTCGCCGGCGGGCAGACCGAAACCGCGATCGCCACCTTCCAGAAAGCCCTCGCCTTGGCGCCGTCGAGCCCGCACGCCAACTTCGCCCTCGCCGAAGCCAAAATCCAGCAGGGACAGTTCCGGGCCGCGCTGGTTTACTGCGATCGCGTGGTCCGTCTGGCGGGGGACGACCCGGCGTGGCGCTGGCGCGTCGCGCTGGTTCGCGCCTACGCGTTCGAAGGGGTGGGAGATGTGGTCCGGTCCGCGGCGGAGTTCCGGCGCGTGCTCGAGGACGTGCCCGACAATCCGGATGCGCAGGCGGGGCTTGTTCGTCTGGAGTCGGCCCCGCGCGTGCCGTAGCGCGAGGCTGGGGGGGTCAACGGGAACGGCGACGCGCGGTCGGGGGCTTGGGCAGGAGTCGGCACTCCTGCATCCTCTTTCGCAAGGTGTTGCGGTTCATCCCCAATAACTCGGCGGTCCGACGCTGATTCCCGCGGGTTTGGGCCAACGCCAATTCGAGCAACGGGCGCTCGAACTCCCGCATCACGACACTGTAAAGGCTGCGCCCTCCGCTCTCGCTGTACGCTTTGACGAACTGCAGCAGTTTGCGCTGCAACACCCCGTGGAGGAAACTGCCGTCCGGCGCGTCTTCCGCTCGATCGGCCGGAGGAAGGCGCTCGCTCCCGCGACGTCGCAAGGGACCGGCGCGCAAAGCCTGCCCCACCGCCCGAATCTCCGCCGCGGTCTGATGCAGAAGGGGGGCGGGCGCGAGGATCACGTAGCTCTTGGATTTGGTTTCGATCAGCCGCCGGAGGCGACCGCCATCGTGCTCCCACTCGCTCGGCGTCTCCGCGACGATCAGGCTGTAGCCGTCCCCCTCCGGCGGAGGCACCTGAGCCAGGCGTTTTTGGGTCACCGTGATGCCGCCTTCGTCCTCCGGGAAGGCCAGCCGGAGTTGGGGGCTGGCATTGACCACCAGCATCCGCAGCGGCTTGGAATCGTGCCGGTCGGTGGGTTTTGTTCGGCGTCGAGCGAGCATAGTGAGGGGAATGCGGGCAGCCAGTTTTTGAAGAAGGCCTCTTCTACCACAGGCCCGAGGAGCGTGTCAACTCGTATGGTCGGGCGCCGCGCAGGAGCAATCAGGCGTAGGCGCCGGCCTCAAGAGTCCGAACGTGGATATCCGAATCTGGGAACTCAGGGGTCGCGACCGCCCGGCGGCGATCAGGCTGGAAGGCGGACGAGGCGGGTCAGGAAATAGCGGTGAACGCGGTCGTCGTCCGTCAACTCGGAGTGAAAGGCACTCGCGAGGATAGGGCCCTCTTGGACCAGAACGATTTGATCGTGCCAGCGAGCCAGCACGCTCACGCGTGGGCCGGTCTCCACCACCAGCGGAGCCCGAATAAAGAGGGCGCGGACGGGTTCCGGTCCGAGCGACGGCACCTCCACCAACGCCTCGCAGCTTTCCCGCTGACGTCCGTAGGCGTTGCGCTGTACGACGATGTCGAGGAGGGCGAGGCGCGGTTGATCGGGCGTTTCTTTGATTCCCCGCGCGAGCAGAATGAGTCCGGCGCAGGTCCCGAACAAGGCGAGGCCGCGTTGCGCGACGTGTTGTCGAATCGCGGCGTCCAACCCACGTTGACGGAGCAGCAACCCAATCGTGGTGCTTTCGCCCCCCGGGAGAATCAGCCCGTCGATCCGGTCCAGGTCGGCCGGTCCCTTCACCGCAACCGACTCCGCTCCCAATCGGGCCAGCGCGTCGCGGTGGGGTTCGACGTCCCCCTGCAGCGCCAGCACCCCGATGCGAGGGGTTGGCGGCGTTACCATCCGCGACGCTGGAGCAGTTCGGTTTCGTCCAGCTTCCGAATGTCGAGACCCTCCATGGCTCCGGGAAGGTCTTCGGACACGCGCGCCAACACGTCGGGTTGATCGTAGGAGGTGGTCGCCTCCACGATGGCGCGTGCGCGCGCTTTGGGGTCCGATGACTTGAAGATCCCGGACCCGACGAACACGGCCTCGGCGCCCAACAGGCGCAACAGCGCGGCGTCGGCCGGCGTGGCGACCCCGCCGGCCGCGAAGTTGGGGACCGGCAGTTTGCCGGTTCGGGCCACCTCGGCGACGAGTTCGTAGGGCGCTCCCAGGGCCTTGGCTTCCGCCATCAGGGTCTCGGGCGGGGCCACGGTCAAGCGGCGCATCTGCGCGGTGATGGCCCGGAGGTGCCGGACCGCTTCGACGACGTTCCCGGATCCGGCTTCGCCTTTGGTTCGGATGAGGGCGGCGCCTTCTCCGATGCGTCGCAGCGCTTCGCCCAGATCGCGGGCTCCGCACACCACCGGGACGGTAAAGGCGTGTTTGTCGACGTGGTAGTGTTCGTCGGCAGGGGTGAGAACTTCGCTCTCGTCGATGAAATCCACGCCCAGCTGCTGGAGGATCATGGCTTCGGCGTGGTGGCCGATGCGGCACTTGGCCATCACCGGGATCGTGACCACGGCCATGATGGCTTTGACGATTTTGGGGTCGGCCATGCGGGCGACGCCGCCTTGAGCGCGGATGTCGGCGGGCACGCGCTCGAGCGCCATGACGGCGACGGCGCCGGCTTCTTCCGCGATCCGCGCCTGCTCAGGTGTCGTGACGTCCATAATCACGCCGCCCTTGAGCATTTCCGCGAAGCCGACTTTGACTTTCCACGTACCCTGATCCATTGCTTCTCCCTCCGGTTGGTACCGATTGCGCGGAAATTATAGTGAATTTGGCGGCTGAAATCCACGCGGTGTTGCTGCGCCACGCGTAGGGTCGCCGTTGGCGTCAATTCCTCTGCGCGCCTGTGGCGCGCTGCGCGTTGCTGCACCACCTGTGCGGTGGCCTGAGGCTCATCGACATGGCGCGCCAACCATGGCGCGCGGCGGGTTCTTGCATTCCCTCCCATGCCTTGTTATTCTCGTGACGCTCCCAAGGAGCATCACTGCTCATGGCCGGCCCGCCGATCGTCGCCTTTCTCTGGCACATGCACCAACCTTCGTACGTCGATCGGAGCGCCAACCTCGCGCGGTTGCCGTGGGTACGACTCCATGGGATCAGGGCGTATTACGACATGGCCGTGCTCGCCGAGCGGTTCGGCGAGGTCCACCAGACATTCAATCTGGTCCCGTCGCTCACGGCTCAACTGACCGATTTGGTCGAGGAGCGCGTTCCAGACCGCTTCCTCGACATCACCAAGATTCCGGCGGCGGACCTCGAGCCCGAGGACCGGATCTTTGTGTTGCAACATTTTTTCATGGCGCACTGGGAGGCGATGATTCGGCCGGCGCCGCGGTACTGGAGTCTGTTGCTCAAACGCGGGGTCACGGTCGCGCCGCAGGAATGGCCCGGGGTCGCGCGCCGATTTTCCACCCAGGACCTGTTGGATCTGCAGGTGTGGTTCAACCTCGCCTGGTTCGGCTATGCCGCACGAAACCGCTATCCCGCGATCAATGAGTTGCGAGCCAAAGGGGAGCGGTTTACGGAGCAGGACAAGGTCGTCGTGGTGGACCTCCAACGTGCCGTGCTCCGCGACGTGCTCCCTCGCTACCGCGGGCTTGCCGACGCGGGGATCGCCGAGCTGACCACCAGCCCCTTTTATCATCCCATTCTGCCGTTGGTCATCGACACCGACTCGGGCCAACGGGCCACGCCCGACGTGAAGCTCCCCGACCGCTTTGTTGCGCCGGAAGACGCGGACGCGCAACTCGCGCGCGCGGTCGACCATCACGCGCAGCTGTTCGGCCGTCGCCCGACCGGCCTCTGGCCGCCCGAGGGTTCGGTGTCGCCGGAAGTCGTGCCCATCGCGGCGCGGCACGGCGTCCGGTGGATGGCGAGCGACGACGGCGTGCTCGCGCGCTCGTTTCGATCCGGTGAGCGCGCGGGTTCCCCCTATACCCCGTACCGCGTGACGGTGGAGGGCGCGTCGCTCGACGTGGTGTTTCGAGACCGCGCGCTCTCGGATCTCATCGGGTTCACCTACGCCCATAACCCACCGGAGGCGGCTGCCGAAGATTTCATCGGCCGCATCGCGGCCATCGGCTCGCGCGATCCCGGGCGGCAACCCCTGGTCGCCGTGATTCTCGACGGCGAAAACCCCTGGGAGGCCTATCCCGACGGTGGACAAGGATTTCTCTCCGCCGTGTACTCCCGTCTTGCGGCCGGGCGAGGGGGGCGCGCCGCGAGCGTGGGCGACGCGATCAGGGAGGCGCCGGCCATTCCTGAGCTGCCGCGGTTGCACTCCGGGTCGTGGATCAACCAGAACTTTCGGATTTGGATCGGTCATCCCGAGGATAACCAGGCCTGGACGCTCTTGCGCCGCGCCCGCCAGTTCTTGGTCGGCCGCGCTGCCGACGCGGGGCTGACCCCGCAGGACCTTCAGGACGCCTGGGATGCGTTGTATGCGGCTGAAGGAAGCGACTGGTTCTGGTGGTACGGCGACGACTTCACGAGCATGTTGTCATCCGAATTCGACCGCATCTTTCGGCTCCACCTTGCGCGAGTCTACGAAGCCCTCAAGCAGCCGGTGCCGACGCTGCTGCGCCAGGCGATCAAGATCGAGCGCGGAGACGGCGCGATCCGGGAGCCGGTGCGCTTTATTCATCCCACCATCGACGGACGCGCGACGTCGTTTTACGAGTGGTGGTCGGCCAGCCAATACCTGGTCCGCAGCGACGCGGGGCAGATGTACTGTCCGGTGGCGTACGCGTCCGCGCTCTATTACGGATTTGACCTGGACCATCTCTACCTGCGCCTCGACGTCTCTCCAGGGCTGATGTGTTCGTCGCCGGGCACGTTCGTGGGGCGATGCCACGTATTCCAGCCGCGCGTCGCGAGTCTCACGTTCCCGCTCTGTCGTGGGGACGGGACGTGTACTTTGACGCGGGGGGAAGGACCCGACGCCGTCGTCGTGCCGACCAGTGCGCGCGCGGCGGTCGAGCGTGTTGTGGAGCTCGCGGTGCCGTTCGCGGAGTTGGGGCTCAAGGAGGGGGAGCGCGTGGAGTTTTTCGTGGAGGTGCTGGAAGGTCACGTCGAACTGGGACGGTACCCCACGGATCGACCGTGTGCGTTCATGGTCCCAGGACGGGATTTTGAAGCCATGATGTGGAGCGCGTAACCGGAAAGGACCCCTATCGATGCCTGAATTGAGAAAGGACCCGATTGTCGAACGGTGGGTGATCATCTCGACCGAGCGATGGAAACGGCCCTCCGACTTTAAGATCAGTCGCGAGGTTCCAGGGCGGGGCTCGCTCTGCCCGTTCTGCCCGGGGAACGAGCACCTCACGCCATCCGAGGTCTTGGCGTACCGTGCCGAGCCCGGCCGTCCCAACGCGCCGGGGTGGACCCTGCGAGTGGTGCCCAACAAATTCCCGGCGCTCCAAATCGAGGGCAAGCTCAATCGCGAAGGGGTGGGGATGTTCGACAAGATGAACGGGATCGGGGCCCACGAGGTCATCATCGAGACCACGGACCACAAAGCCTTGTTCTCCACGATGTCCGAGAAATCGCTGGAAGACATTTTTTGGGCGTTTCGCGATCGGATTTTGGATTTGCGCAAAGACTCCCGATTCCGGTACATCCTGATCTTCAAGAACCACGGCGCGGAAGCCGGGGCGTCGCTCGAACACACGCATTCCCAACTCATCGCGTTGCCGATCATCCCCAGCCACGTCCTGGAGGAGTTACACGGGGCCAAAGAGCACTTTGCGGAGAAAGAACGCTGTATCTATTGCGACATTATCAAGCAGGAGACGACCGACGGCAGCCGGATCGTCTGCGAGAACGGCGATTTCGTGTGTCTGGCGCCGTTTGCCCCGCGCTTTCCGTTCGAGGTGTGGGTGCTCCCCAAGACGCACGCGTCGAACTTCGAGGAATCGCAGAAGTCGCACGTGGAATCGCTGGCCCGCATCTTTTCCGACGTGTTTCGGAGGTTGGATCGCGCCCTGGACACGCCCCCCTACAACTTCATCCTGCATACCTCCCCGCTGCGCGACAAGACGGACGACTACCACCACTGGCACTTCGAGATCATGCCCAAGCTGACCGAGCTGGCGGGCTTTGAGCGGGGGTCGGGCTTTTACATCAATCCGACCCCGCCGGAGGAAGCGGCGAAGTTTCTGCGGGAAGTGGATTTGTAGGACTACGCCACACGGCACCTCTCCCTGGCGGAACGACACGCTTGACATCCCGAGCGCGGCCGTGATACGTATCTGGCCCTCGGGCAACCTCGTCTTCGTCAGTCACGACGTGTTGTCGGCGCAGGCCCGAGCGCCTCGATCCTGAAGGTAAGCCCCTGCGACCCAGCAAGGGGCCACAGACGCAACACCACATCAGAGCTCTTCCAAGGAGGCCCGTATGGCGCATCATTGGGAAGTCGGTGGTGGCGGTCGGTCGTCTTCCTTCCTTCCTTCCTTCCTTCCTTCCTTCTCTCGCTTCTTGCAATCTTCTTCAGCCCACCGGATCTAGCCCGCGCTGAGGGCGTCATTCCCATTGAAGGCAAAGGCTCGGTCGCCGGGAACTCCGGCGCCTTCAGCTACGCCATCCCCATCGCGGTGTCCCCCGGCCGCCACGGCCTGGCCCCCAATCTAGCGCTCGCCTATAACTCCTCCGGCGGCAACGGCATGCTGGGCGTGGGCTGGGACCTGCCCATCGGCTATGTCATGCGCAGCACGCGGCACGGGGTGGACTACACCTGCAACGCGGGAGCGAACTGCTTTGTGTTCATGCTCGGCGAAGCCTCGTCCGAGCTGGTGGAGCGAGACGACTGGTGCAACGGGTGTTACGGCGCCAAGGTCGAAGGCGCGTTTATCAAGTTTGAATTCTCTGGCGGTTACTGGGAATCCACGGACAAGGCTGGGACCAAGTACCGATTCGGATACACCGCTGCCTCGCGGCAGGACGGGACGCCGGGCGTGTTCAAGTGGGCGCTCGACCGGGTGGAAGACACCAACGGCAACTACATGACCTATACCTACGTCAAGGATCAGGGCCAACTCTACCCGGATCGCATTGACTACACGGGCCACACCAGCGGCTTGGCAACCACAAACTTTGTCAAATTCTACTACGACACGACGCGCCTCGACGCGCCAACCATGTACGACACCAACTTCGCCGTGGTCACGGCGTGGCGCCTGAAGACCATCGACGTGTGGGGCGGCGGGAGTCGGGTGCGGGCCTACAAGCTGCTGTACGACGTGGGCGATAGCACGCGGCGATCGGTCCTGACGGGCGTGCAGCCGTACGGCAAGGATGCCACGCTGGACGCGAGCGGAACGGTCACGGGCGGCACTGGTTTGCCGCAATGGTACCTTTACCAACCCGAGGTCGCGTGGGGATTTACAGAGAACGCGGTGTGGGCCGGACCGAGCAGCGAGGTGCAGGACACAGCACTAGGGGACTATAACGGCGACGGAAGGACGGACATGGCCGCCTACACCAGCGGCGTGAACTGGAACGTGTGCGTGTCCACCGGGAGCGGGTTTGCGTGCTCAGTGTGGGCGGGGATCGACGGCTTACAAGGCGACTACCGGCAGTTGGGCGACTTTAACGGCGATGGCAAGACCGACATGGCCGCACCCGTGTCTGGATCCAACTGGAACGTCTGTCTTTCCACGGGGGGCGCGTTTGCCTGCTCGGTATGGGCGGGAACCGGTTCCCCGGGCTGGTACAACCCCATTGTGGTGGGGGACTTCAACGGGGACGGGAAGACGGACATGGCCCGGTACGGCGGCAGCGCGTCGTGGACCGTCTGTCTGTCCACGGGGAGTGGCTTCGCGTGCGACTACTGGCGTGCGGTTTCCCATTACTCCTCGTCTCAGAACGAGGTGAGGGACCTCAACGGCGACGGCAAGACGGATCTGGTGGAGCAACGCTCGGCCGGTGACTTCATCGTGTGCCTCTCCACCGGGAGTGGCTTTACCTGCGTTCAAAATTCGCAGTGGGATCCGGCCGGGGGAGGGGGCGACGCGTGGGGGGATTTCAACGGGGACGGCAAAACGGATACGGCCAAGGACCTGGGCTATGGTGGGTGGTGGAACGTGTGCCTCTCCACGGGCAGCAGCTTTGCCTGTTCGGGGTGGGTGGCGGTCGACGGCGCATCGCCGTCAAACACCGTGTGGGGGGACTATAACGGCGACGGCAAGACGGATATGGCCACCTATGCGAGCGGGTACTGGAACGTGTGCCACTCCACGGGGAGCGACTTCCTCTGCGCGTCGCGCTGGGGAAGCGGCGACGTGACCGGCATCGCGACGGGGGACTTTGACGGCGACGGGAAGACAGACAAGGCTGACTACGCAGGCGGCGGGGCCTGGAACATTGCGCGACCGAGTAGCCTTGCGCCGGACCTCTTGCAAGGTATCGCTCTCGACTTTCGGGGGAGTACCAGCATCCCCTATTACCCCCCGTCCCCCCAGTCCACCATCACCTACGCTCCATCCACGCGGTACGCCAATACCCACCTTCCCTTCCCGGTCCAGATCGTCAGCGCGATCAGCACCAGCGACGGCAACGGCAACACGTCGGTCACCACCTACACCTACGCCGGCGGGTTCCACCACTTGGGCGACCGCGACTTCCGCGGGTTCAACTACGTGAAGGCGATGGGGCCGCTCGGGCCAAGCAACGAGCAAACGATCACCGAGACCTGGTTTCATCAGGGCAACGATGTCGCGGTTGATGTCAACAACCCGAACGTGGCGGATGGCTACATGAGCGGCAGGCCTTACCGGGTGCGAGTCTCGGACGCATCTGGGACCGTGCACTCGGAGACCACCACGAGCTATGTGGCGGACAGCTCGGCGCCGTACTTCAATCCGCCGGCACAGGTGTTGACTGCGACCGCGCTCTGCAGCGGCTCGCCGTGTGGGAAGCGGTCGCAGACCGACTACGTGAGCTACGATGCCTATGGCAACCTGACGGAAGAGCGTCACTCCGGAGACATCGGTACGACCAGTGATGATCTGACCGTTGCGCGTACTTTTTATCCGGATGACCTCCCGGCCGACCCCTGGATCATGGGTCTGCCTGCGACCGAGACCGTGTACAAGGGCCTTGGGACCGGCGGGACCAAGATGGCTGAGACCCGCTTCTACTACGACAACCGCGCGCTCACGGCCAACCCGGTCAAGGGCAACCTCACCAAGCTGGAGCGGTGGTTGAATCCGGGGAGTACGTATCTGGCCACCACCATGGTGTACGACAGCTACGGCAACCTGACGACAACCACCGATGCCAAGGGGTCCGTCACGAGCCAGTGTTATGACGCCAGCGCCACGTTTGTGCAGCGTGTCACGAACCCCCTGAGTCAACAGACCAAGACCGACTACTACGGCGTGAGCTGGAATGCGGGCTGCGGCGGTGCTCCAACGGCCTTCACAGGCTCAGGTTCATACGGCCAAGTCAAGACCGTGACCGACCCTAACAATGTCCAGGTCAAAACAGAATACGACGCGCTGGGACGCGTGACCAAGGTGACGCAGCCGGACGGGTCCTGGGCCAGCACCGCGTACGTCGGTTTCGGCGACGGGATGTATGTGCAGCACGTTCGCACGGACACGTCCGCGGGTTTGTCCACGTGGACCTATTTTGACGCCTTGGGGCGGACCATTCGGCAGCGGAGCAGCGGGCCGGACAGCAACATCATCGTCACCGACATCCAGTACGACAGCCGCGGCGCGGTGCGCCAGACATCGCTGCCGTATTTTGAGACGATCGAATCAGCGAGCGGCCGCTGGACCACGACGAGTTACGATGCGCTGGGCCGCGTAGTCCGGCGGGACTTTCCCGATGGCACGCGCACGCTGGCTTGCTATAGCGACTGGGTGGCCGTGAGCATCGATGCCAATAACCACCACCGGCGCGAGGCGCTGGATGCGAGCGGGCGCGTGATCGAGGTCAACGAATACGCGGGCACGTTCAGCACCTGCGACACGAGCCTGGGCACGCCGTACGCCACCACGACGTACGAGTATGATGTGGTCGGCAACCTGGTCAAGGTCACTGACGCCAAGAACAACCGAACGACCATGCGCTACGATTCGCTGGGCCGCAAGATCGGCATGGCCGACCCGGACATGGGCAGTTGCGGGGACCTCACCACCCTGGCGCCCGCGGCGAGTTATCCGTGGTACGCGAGCCCTTGCTGGACCTACAAGTACGACAACAACGGGAACCTGGAAAGCCAGCGGGATGCCAAGAACCAAACCATCTGGTTCCAGTACGACAACATCAACCGCCTGCGGCAGAAAGACTACAACACGCCGAAGTCCCTGGGCTCCGGGGATGTCCGATACACCTACGACACCGTGCCCAGCGGCTTCACCTCACCGCCCACCTACTACCAAGTGGGGCGCCTCTCGCAAGTGGTGGACAGCTCCGGTACGGCGCGGTTTGGCTACGACAGCCTGGGCCGAACCCTGCGGGCGGACAAGATCGTGGGCGCAACCACCTACACCACCAAAACCACGTACGACGCGTTGGGCCGAGTGGCGACCTTGACCTATCCGGACAACTCGACCGTGAGCTACGAATACAACGGCCCGCTGCTCAAGCGCGTGTACGAGGGTGCGACGAACTACGCCCAGTTCTTTGGTTACAGCGCATTGGGTCAGCCGGGGTCTGTGACCTACGGCAACGGAGTCGCGACTGCGTACACCTACGCGAATACCGGGAACACCACCCCCGGCTGTACCACGAACACCTTCCTCTTATGCACGCTGGTCACCGGCGCGGCGCAGAACTTGACGTATGGCTACGACCCAGGAGGCAATGTCACCAACATGACGGACACGGCGCCTGGCTCGGTCATCGGGACGCAGAGCTTCACGTACGACGCCCTCAATCGCCTGGCCACGGCCACCGGGCCCTACGGAACAGGGGGCGCGCAGGCCACGCTGACGTATGCCTACAACGAGATCGGCAACATCATCTGCAACCCGCAGATCAGCACGTGCTCCGCGGGAAGCCCCAACTACACCTACCCCGCGAGCGGCCCGAGCAGCGTGCGCCCCCATGCGGTGACACAGGCCGGCGCCATGGTCTACGGTTACGACGCGAACGGCAACATGACGAGCGGTCCGAGTAAGACCCTCGTGTATGACCACGAGAACCGGCCCACCACGATCACGGTAAGCGGCGTCACCACCACATTTGTCTATGACGGGGACGGCGGGCGGGTAAAAAAGACTGTCGGCGGCGTGACCACCACGTATATCGGCCAACTCTACGAATGCACCACGAGCTGCAGCAAGTACATCTTCGCGGGCAGCCAACGCCTCGCCCTCAAGCCCAACGGCACGACGGGGACCATCTACTACTACCACACCGACCACTTGGGCTCATCAAGCGTGGTGACGGACCAAACCGGCGCCGTGGTCGAGCGCCTGGGCTACCACCCCTACGGCCAGGTCCGGACCAACACCGGTTCGGTCGACGTCAACCACAAATTCACCGGCCAGCGCTTGGACGACAGCACGGGGCTGTACTTCTACAACGCGCGCTACTACGATCCGGTGCTGGGGCGGTTTCTCCGACCTGATCCCCTGACCTACGATCACTATATGTACGTGGGGAACAACCCGATCAATGCGACTGATCCTTCCGGATATCAAACGATCTGCCGTAGTGTTAATGGGGAAATGTATTGTAACGGAACATACGTTCCTCCAAGCACGTCGTCCGGAGGCGGGTCCGGCTCCGGTTCCACGTCCACCGGCGGGAGCCAGCCGTCAGGAGGTGGAACAGGATCAAGTTCCGGGTCCACGGGTGGCGGCGGATCCAGTTCCGGCTCCACGGGCGGCGGATCGGCCGGGCTGGGTCTCCCGGATCCCTCGCTCACCAATCCGCCATCCTGGGCCTACGCGTTCCCTCCGGGAGTGAACCCCGGCCCAATGGGCCCGGTCAACACGCCCGGGCTGAGCATCACCCAGCATCAGGTGGTGATCATTGGAACCGACGTGACGGGCGGGTCTGGCGGTGTAGCCGGGTCCGGCAGCTCCACGGTCCAGGTGTCGGGGTACGAGGCGTTCCAAAGCTACTACGACCCTGGGCTGTACGCGATGCTAGTGGCCCTGGATCCGGGCGGGTTCTGGAGTATCCCGAAGACGACGAATACCACATTCGTCCTCAGCCCAGGCGACCCCGTCCAATGGCCCTCAGACCCGTTTGAGGCGGAGCGAGCGGCGCGAATCGAGGCGATGTCTAACGCGCTATATGAGCGGAATCGAGTCGCAAACACAGATTTTGGAGGTTCTTGCGTAACCGGAACCGGGTGCACGCTCATGGGGCTCATAGCGTTTGCTGGAGACCTTGGACTGTATCGACTCACACTGATAGGTAGCTACCGCGGACCGCTCGAATTCTCAGCCACGTTTCCAAGCCCGAACTATGGGAGCCTCTTTACGACTCGATTGGGGCCTGGCCAGCATACAGCGGAGATGAGCAGTCACCTGTTCCCAGTTCCTCCCCCGGGTATCTATGGTGAACGAGGCGGCTATATCGATGTCAACCACGGGGGTGCGATTAGTCGGATCGGCGGGTATAATCCTGATCCCAAGATGGGTGTGTTACCCGCACAATGATGGTTTGTCGAGACTCGATGCCGATGTCTTCCTTCGTATGGGGGGGCGTTTTAGCTGGCCTCTTCACGCTGGGTTATTCCAAGGCTGACCAGAATGAGTTGGATGTGCCCAAGCTCTTGAAACGGGTGCAGCACATTGCGGAGAACATGCCGGTCGAATACTGGGGGAAGAGCGATATCATGAGTAGAGTTGGCTCTCTCCACCTGAGGGCGGGAGAGAAGGCTGCCGGAGACGCAGCTTTCGAACAGGCGATCGCGGTTATCCTCGCTGCAGACGACCTGGGGTGGTATGTCGACTTGAGCCTGGACCAGGATTCGCCGCTAAGAGTTCCCCGCAAGGTCGTTTCTCTGATCGAGATAGCGCGGCTACGATCTGAACTAGGTGATTCAACGGGTGCGGCGGCTACTTTAGAGAAGGCAGTGGAGCAAGTTGGGGAATTACAAGACGTGATCGAAAAAGTGGGAAGCCTCCAAGAGGTAGCCGTTGCTCAAGTCTACATGGGTGATAGCCAGGCGGCTCAGTCTACAGTGGACAGGTTGTTTCATTCTATCGGGACAATGCCGCCCGATCGTGCCGCGTTCTACCAGGCACAGGCGTTGTTCGCCGTCGCGAAGAGTCAGGCTCAGCAGAAAAACTTGGTCTCAGCCAGGAAAAGCATTCAGCGAGCGCTTGAGATTGTGCGAAGAATCGACGAAGGGCGGCTTCGGTATGTACTGTTGACCGAATCCGCAAAAGCCTTGGCGATGCTTGGTGATCAGAAGACGTTTGAGGAAGTGCTCGAAACGGCACTTGAAACTCGCGACGCTGCTGACAGCACCTACGAGAGCAAGAAAGCCAGAGAAGTCCACATCCTGAGCGAGCTGTCAGAAGTGTATGGGGATGTCGCAAACCAAGATATGGCTGAGCAAATACGTAGACGAATCCTGTTGGTACTGGGTCAGATCGAAGACGAAGAGTTCTCTCCCGGCCTGCTGCGTGACATTTCTATAGCCCTAGCACGGGTGGGGAAATTGAACGCGGCTGTTCAGGTGGCGGTTGCAATTGAGGATGAGATGTACCAAACACCAACGCTGCCGTACATCATAGAAGCTCAGCTTCGATCTGGAGACTTGAGATGCGCGCTCCGGTGGGCGGCTACCCTAGGGGAACGGGATCCGACCCGTCGAGACGAACTCATAGGGAGGATCGCTGCAGCTCAAGCGAAGACAGGTGACATCGAGAGCGCCCGGCGGACCCTGGAGGCCGTTTCGAACCAGAATACACTATTTCGGCTAGCCCCGTTACGAGCTATTGCCGCTGCGCGAGTAAGGGCTGGCGAAGGCAAAGAAGCGCTGTCATGGGCAAATAGTTTCGGTTCCAAAGTCGAAGAGGCTCATGTCCTACTCGGTCTGGCCGAGGGGCTGCTATACAGCCGCGCATAAATAACAGGACATACTGGTCAACAAAATGGGGCGAGGGATGGCCGGATGAGGTCGGGATGGCGATCGATCTCGCTGAATACCCGCGTGAGGGTCGAGACGATGCGTCTAACAAAGGAGGAGAGGGGGTCAGGTCTATTGAATTGATTTTTACGGCGGCGTTCTGTTACGCTGCCGCCCTCAGTGGAGGGTGTGGGATGGCGCGACCGCTGCGGGTGCAATATCCGGGGGCGCTCTATCACGTCACGGCCCGGGGGAACGAACGCAAGGCCATCTTCCGCACCGACGCGGACCGGGAGCAGTTCCTCGCCGTGCTGGCGCAGGCCGTGGCGCGCTATCGACTGCGGCTGCACGCCTACGTCCTCATGGACAACCACTACCACCTGCTGCTGGAGACGGAAGAAGCCAACTTGTCCCTGGCGCTGCGGCATCTCAACGGCGTGTACACCGGCTACTTTAACCGGGCATACGATCGCGTCGGCCATCTCTTCCAGGGCCGGTTCAAGGCCATTGTCGTCGACAAGACGAGCTATTTGCTGGAACTGTCGCGGTATATCCATCTGAACCCGGTCCGCATCAGACAGCCGCTGGCCCTCGCACGCTATCCCTGGAGCAGCTATTGGGCCTATATCGGGCGGCGGGCGGCGCCAGCCTGGCTCGCGCGTGAGGCCGTGTTCAAAGAGCAGGGGTCAGGTCTATTGAATTGACTTTTGTGACGGCGTTCTGTTACGCTGCCGCCCTCAGTGGAGGGTGTGGGATGGCGCGACCGCTGCGGGTGCAATATCCGGGCGCCCTGTATCACGTCACGGCCCGGGGGAACGAGAAGAAACAGGAGAGGGGGTCAGGTCTATTGAATTGATCTTTACGGCGGCGTTCTGCTACGCTGCCGCCCTGTGTGGAGGGTGTGAAAGGGAAAAAGGGACAGAGGGGCTGTTGAAAAGTCTGTGGCATCTCATCCCGAAATAGGCTATAAGAGTGAGCGTTGCCCCCCCGTCGAACGTGACGACCGTGACCGGCTCGCCGAGAAACAGGAGAGGGGGTCAGGTCTATTGAATTGATCTTTACGGCGGCGTTCTGCTACGCTGCCGCCCTGTGTGGAGGGTGTGAAAGGGAAAAAGGGACAGAGGGGCTGCTGAAAAAGTCTCTGGCATCTCATCCCGAAATAGGCTATAAGAGTGAGCGTTGCCCCCCGTCGAACGTGACGACCGTGACCGGCTCGCCGAGGGTGTCTTGCCAGAAGATCGCCGAGGCCAAGGGCACGGCGTCATATCCTCGCAAGGCCTGGGTCCACGCGAGGGCGTCCGGAACACAGAGAAGGGGTCACGGAACACAGAGAAGGCAAGAGAAGGGGTCAGGTCTATTGAATTGACTTTTGTGACGGCGTTCTGGTACGCTGCCGCCCTCAGTGGAGGGTGTGGGATGGCGCGACCGCTGCGGGTGCAATATCCGGGGGCGCTCTATCACGTCACGGCCCGGGGGAACGAACGCAAGGCCATCTTTCGGACCGACGCGGACCGGGAGCAGTTCCTCGCCGTGCTGGCGCAGGCCGTGGCGCGCTATCGACTGCGGCTGCACGCCTATGTCCTCATGGACAACCACTACCACCTGCTGCTGGAGACGGAAGAAGCCAACTTGTCCCTGGCGCTGCGGCATCTCAACGGCGTGTACACCGGCTACTTTAACCGGGCATACGATCGCGTCGGCCATC
>JBFLXB010000005.1 GCA_040757335.1 Nitrospirota bacterium
AAGATCCAAACCATCAAGAAACGGGCGTATGGCTTTCGCAACCCCGAGCACTTCAAGACCGCCATCTACTTCCACTGCGGAGGCCTCGACCTCTACCCCGTGACCCACGGAATTCCCGGATGAACCATTAAACATGGCAAGTGATTGTTCCCTGCTGCAGATGACTCATGAAGTAAGGACTTCACATGAGGCGTGACATTCTTGGTGCCATAGGCAGCGGCTACGGCCTGATGGCACTGACCATTGCCATCCAGTTTGTACTGGTGCCGCTATACCTTCACCATCTCGGAAAAGAGACATTTGGTGTTCTAACGATGATTCTTGCCGCAATCAACTATGGGGGCATTGGCATTACATGGGTTTCAGGGGGAATGGCTCGTATCCTCGGTGAGCGCGGCGCGGTGGGGGACACCGCTGGGTTCGCCGATGCTTATTCGCTTTCGAAACTTGTTTACACAGGCTACGCGGCAATAACAATCACTGTATTTTGGATGGTTTCGACTTGGATTTTGGCTGGTACTTTGGACAACCCCGAGAATCTGCAAGCTGTGATCCTCGCCAGTCTCTATTTCCTGGTTATGTACGAATACAACACAGATCGCCTAGCTTTCATCGCACTCTGTCGCCAAACCACGGGGAATATCATCGATGCGGCAGGACAGATTGTATTTGCTTGTGGCGCGGTGGCAGGGCTCTACTGGGGTGGAGGGCTCGCCTCGATCATGGCCTCGCAAATTGGCGGCGTTTTAGTTACTCGTAGTCTGGCATGGCTTTATTGGCACCATGAAGGCATGGCCCTGCGCTGGAACTGGCCGTTGGCCGATCCTGGCCCCATGTGGCAACGGATGAGTGGCAAAATGGGTCAGCATTACGTTGTATACGGAGCGCTACTGCTCACCCTTCAGGCCGATGTGTTGATCATTGGGTGGATCGCCGGTCCGGCGGTTGCTGCGACCTTCTACTTGCTGTGGCGTATCCCCGAAGTGTGCATCCTTTTGCTGGGGCGTATTCCCGGCGCCGTTGCGCCCCACCTTATCCAGATGGACACGCGTGGAGATATGGAGCGAATTCAACGCACCTACCGCAAGGGTTCGCGCATCATGCTGGGACTAGCCGCTCTTGCAGGAGGGGCTTATGCGGTAGCAGGAAGGTGGTTTGTTGAGCTTTGGGTGGGTAACAATGCTCCTGACGGATACATACCCTATGTGCTCGCTGGGGCTGCTCTGTTTTTTCTCGGGGCGTCTTGGTGGCCAGCAGGCGTTGCCTACGCTCTGGTGAAGACTGGACCGTTGGTCAAGGTGACGGCGTTGCATCTGACAGCCAAGCTAGTATTGATTGCGCTGTTGTTTGGCCGAATGGACTATTTGGCTCCGCTAACTGCAATCATCATAACTCACGTGCTTGGAGTCTTCTTTTTGTATATAAAAATAGGTGAAGATGCCTGTAGAGCGCCACAGATGGCGGTTGGGCAGAAATATACGGAGAGTAGAG
Organism: Nitrospirota bacterium; assembly: GCA_040757335.1. Lineage (NCBI taxonomy): Bacteria > Pseudomonadati > Nitrospirota > Nitrospirota bacterium. Next base: position 1,492 of record JBFLXB010000005.1, read on the forward strand.
TTGTATGATCATTTTGTCGATACACCCCGGGCATAATTCCACCGTTGGTTTGCTTGAGCAGGGCCGACTGGTAGGCTTGCTAAGTCAAGAGAAGATAGACAACATCAAGAATTCCGCCGCCTTTCCAAAGGATGCAATAGCCGTTCTGCTCGACGAATGTGGAATAGAGCCGAGGCAAATCGAAGCTATTGCCATCGCTGGTAATGATGTGTTCCCGTCCTATTGCTATGAATATCTCTTCGACCCGAAAAACAGAGTTAAGGAAAGCTCTGCGCTTCGCAAGGCTGCTAAGAGTATGGAACGAGGTGTGTTAGGTAGCATTATGCCCGGAATCTTTAAGATTGCACGGCGAAACCGCAAAGCAGATCTTGTGGCTGAGGGACGCCTGGAACTTGCGGAGAGGCTTTCGAAAACTCCATTGAGCGGCAAGCCTGTGACACACATTGACCACCATCAATGCCACGCGTACTCCGCTTACTACGGATTGGCTCAAGACGATGAGCCAGCGCTCGTTTTCACGGCCGACGGTAGCGGCGATGAAGCATGTGCAACGGTTTGGGTAGCTCGTAATAGGAAGCTCGAAAGAATTGCTAGGACGCCGCCGAATGCCTCTCTCGGCGGCATTTACTCCAACACAACACGTTTCCTTGGCATGAAAATTCTTGAGCACGAATATAAGGTGATGGGGTTGGCGGCATACTGCAAGGGATATCAGAAGGAAACTTACGAGCGCATCTTTGCGCCGGTAATTGATCTTGACCCAGCAAATCAGTTGGTCTTCCGCTCCAGTGTCGACGCGTCCACCTTTTATGACTATCTCGTCCGCCATGCTGTCGGGGAACGATTCGACAACATCGCTGGCGCTGTCCAACAGCTGCTCGAAGAGCGTATTACCGCATGGATACTTGCCGCCATCAAGCAGACCGGTATCCGAAATATTTATACTGGAGGCGGTGTGTTCATGAATGTGAAGCTCAACATGCGTATTCAGGAGATGGAAGAAGTCGAGCGCGTTCACTTTCTGCCCTCCTGTGGCGACGAATCGAACCCGATTGGTGCCGCGTATACCCTCGCGATTCAACGAGGGCTTTCAGTGAAGCCCCTCGACAGTCTTTACTTGGGCATCTCCTTCGAACGGGATGAGTTGAAACGGTTTATCTCGGATAACCGACTGGCGGACCGCTATTCCGTGACCGAGCCATCAGATGTAGAAGAGGCCATTGCCGACTTGCTCGCGCTGCGTGAGGTGGTGGCGCGTTTTTCCGGGCGATGCGAATGGGGCGCTCGCTCACTCGGTAACCGGGCAATCCTCGCCCACCCCAGCCATCTGGAAAGCTTTTACACGGTCAATGACCTGATCAAATCCCGGGACTTTTGGATGCCATTCGCGCCGACGGTTTTGGATACCCATGCCCACAAGTATTTTGAAAACTACAACCCTTCCAAGGTCAAGGCACCCTATATGATTACCGCCTTTAAGGCGTCACCATTGGGTGTCGAGAACCTGCGTGCCGGGATGCACCAAGGGGATCGCACCATTCGGCCACAGGTATTGACGGAACAGGCTAATCGGGCCTACTACCATCTTCTGAATGTCTTTCACGCCAAGACAGGTGTAGGTGCCGTCATGAACACCAGCTTCAATTTGCATGGTTCTCCTTTGGTGGCGACGCCCGAGCAAGCACTGATGACCTTCGAGAAGTCTGGCCTATGCTATTTGGCGCTCGGGCCATTCCTGATTGCGAAGAAAAATCGACGTCCGGTTCGTATTGGGCAAGAGTAGCGGCGGAGACAATTGAGCTTTCCGATTCGAAAGCATTGAGCAAGAAGTTGTGTCGTGAAGGGAGTTGCTCCGAAACAACTAGCGCCAAAGAGGATTGGCGATGTCGTAAGGGTTGGCGCTGCCGCTGTTGTGACTCGAGGTGTCCGAGTCCGTGACGAGTAGATTCGTAAGGAGCATATGCTTGTGGGATTGACCCGTGGTTGATAGGAGACTGCATTGAGCGCGCACTCGGGCCCGGAAGACCAGACTCCGCGTTTATCGCGTAGTGCGGAGTGCTGCGACAATCACCTATAGAAGTGAGCCTTTTAAAGGCGATTGGTAATGGTTCTCATAATTCTTCTAACAACTGCTGCCGTCATTTGCTGTGGATGGGCAAATGAGCTAATCCGCAAAGGGACTCTTCGTGGAACATTGAACCACTTCTGGTACTTCTCATTCTTGTGGGTGGTGTTTTTCCCCTTACGAGGATACCTGATAGCGGAGGATATGATTGATCTACAGGTTGATAGATCATGGGAAGAACACCAATTGGTCACATCCTTGTTGATAGCTTTTTGTTTCTGGTTAGTGGCTTTTGTAGGCTATTTGTCGTTCAGCGACAGGTCTAACGAGCGTGAAATGAGAACAGTCGTTACGGTCGATCATAGAACTGGAGCGGCAGTTGTGGCTTTGTGCGTTGGGCTTGCATGGGTATTTCTATTAAGTACCGTGTTTGCGGGCGAAGGGTTTCGCCCGTTTCTCGGCAATCAGCAGAATGAGGCGCGTTTCGGAGCTGGGCATTTCTTTATCTTACAAGACCTTTACATGTATGCATTTGTTGCTTATGCAGGTGCCATGTCTTCGCAAAGACCATCGGGCAGTATGGGGCTGTCGTTCAAAGTGACTGTGGTCGCAATTGTAGCGACGGCTCTTATTATGACTATTGCGGCTTCTTCGCGGAGACATGCTTCAACAGCCATCTTCGTATTAGTGTGTTTATTCTTATTGCGCCGGAGGCGTGGTGGGGCATTGGCTATTCTGGCTATTGTCGGAACCATATTTGCAGCACCGTTGCTAGACGCTTTTCGTTACATCGACATTTCCCAGGTAGACGGCAGCTTGTTGTCTATCGCAAACGTGTTTTCGCCCGTTCTTGAGGCAAGGCGGTTTTGGACGAGTTTGTCCTCGTCATTTGAAGGCGTAGACCACCTCGGGGCCTTCATGGAAACCGCCGGAATGGGAGGCCTGTTGATCGGAGTAGACGGCGGAGTGGCATGGAGTTTTAATACTGTTTTGGCGCTTGTTCCTCGGTTCCTTTGGGAATCGAAGCCGGAACTTTATGGAAGTGTGGCGGAGCAGTTCTATCTATATCCCTGGATGTATTCCTCCGGGCCAGCCACAACGACTTTGCCGCCAAGCTTCGTTGTCGATCTTAGTTATGGGTTCGGTATAATCGTCGGATTAATGTTGGCATTCATTCTCGGTCGTGCGTTAAGAGTTCTATCAGTGCAGCTCTGGAGCCTGAATCGGAATGTTGCTGTTCGTGCAATCCCATTGTTCGTCTTTGTGAACACATTTAATGTTGTCAGGGGCGGGACCGGTTTTCTACAGTCCGTGGTTATATTCGTGATCGTTGCTTGTTTCGTAATCGGGTTCAGGCCGATGGGCGGAGAAGTAGCTCGCTTAGTTCGCTTGGTGGTGCTCCCGATGAGAGCGAGAGAGCGAAAGTGAAAGTGTTCTTTTACCCCCATAGCTATCTCCGCGACAGGCAACTGGATACAATCCGTCGTTGGCCTGCGAACGAGGCTATCAATCGCGAGCTGCTTCAGGTTCGCACGGGGGCACAGGTAAGCGCAGTTGACGCGACTGCACCTAAGCTAGGGCGGTCATGGAAGCAGAAGCTCCCCTTGGTCAATGTCAAGGTGCGGCCCAAGGGGACGCCGAGGGATGCAGTGGTCTATGTATGGGGCGGGATTATCGCCACTGGAGATTTCATCGTCGACCTGGACAGTCCGTGGGCACTTGTCGGCTATAACCTCCTGGCAATGCCGATATATCGACGATTCCTTAAACGCGTTCTTCTCTCGGACCGATGCCGTCAAATTCGATGCATGAGTGAGGCCTGTAGGAAAAGCTTGAGGAGCCTGTTTGGAGAGCGCGTCTACCAAAAGGCGAGCGTTCATTATCCCTGTATTCCACAAGTGGTTCAATCGGTAGATGGTTTGGCTCAAGATGGATGTCGCTTTCTTTTCGTTGGTACTCAGTTTGATATCAAGGGCGGTGTGGCGCTACTTAAAGCATTTCAGCGGGTGTATGAACGAGCACCGACGGCGACATTGGACGTCGTCACGCACCTCCCGTCACAACACGTCGAACTTGCTTCGCGCTGTCCAGGAAGTCGGGTACACCGTGCGCAGTTTACCAGGGAACAGATCCACGAACAGTTCATGCGCAAGGCCGATGTGCTGGTACTGCCAAGTTATGTAGAGTCCTTTGGGATGGTGGTGCTTGAAGCGTTGGCTTACGGCCTAGGGGTGATTGCTACTGATGTCTATGCATTGGGGGAGATGGTCATAGATGGTCGGAATGGAAGTCTTATTAAGCCTCCTATATCGGTCTGGGATGATGTAATGCCTTCCCCCTACTTTTATGATCTAGAGAATATCAAGGCGCACATAGTGAAGACCGACACCTCGGCCTTTGAAGATACCCTTGTGAGTGCCATGCTTCGGTTCGCGATTGACGCTGACTGGCGTGCCTCAGCTCGAAGGGAGAGCGTCCGTCTTATGAAGACTCGGTTTGATTGTAGGCCACAAGGCATCTTACGATGAAGAACGTTTCAACTGAACTAACCGAACTAGATGAGGGGAAATGTGCCCCGGTGTTCTCTATCATAATTCCGGTTCTTAACCGGGTCCGCTATTTGCCGGGCTGCCTAAAGAGTGTTCAATCGCAAACTTATAGCGATTATGAAATAGTTGTTATCGACAATGGCAGCACGGACGGCAGCTATGAGCTCGCAATGTCGTTGGCTCAAGAAGACGCGCGTATTAAGTTGGTGAGAGAGCCGCGAAGAGGACTTGCATTTGCCAGAAATCGTGGAATCGTGTCCGCAGGGGGTAAATGGTTAATCCTGTTGGATTCGGACAATCAGCTTTTCGATAAATTTACGCTCTCGAGAATATCTAGCATTATCGCAGATAGGCCGGAGGCTATTGGGTTGCTGACAAATTCTGTTGACCAGAACGGTGTTGTGATAAGTGGTGGTAAGTTCTCTGAAGAAGCAGTGTCGCTCAAGGATTATCTGTCACATTTCGGTGAAATGGCGCATGTTGTGTCAGGGTCGTGGTTTAGAAAGAACCTTTATCCGGAAGTTGAAGGTGCGGTCACCGAGTTCCCGTGGTTGGTGTGGATACCGATGGTTCTAACTAAGAAGGTCTATGCGGAATCGGTGTCGCTTATTCGGTATTCTACGGCTACGGAGGGGTCAATAGGTAATAGTCGGACGTCGGTCAAATGGGCAAGGGATATGACCAGATACTACTCTGAGATTCTCAAGAGACATGGTAAACAGATACTGCTCGCGAAACCAAGTGTGGCCATCAAGTGCTTACTAAAGCTACTCTTGTATGCCCGCGCGGCCGGAGCGAAGGCTGAGGGTGGCGTCGTACTCTCCCCCGCCGAGAATGTATTATCGAAGGTCGTTTTCGTTGTCCCGCCTCAGGTGGCAATAGGGATTATTGATAGATGGAGAGGGGTAGCCGCTTGAAGAGGGCCGTTTCCAAAAACACGGGACCTGAGCGCCATACCGGAGTGCCGTTTCTGAGGGCGAGTCAAAACTCGATACGGGAGGACTGGCTTTAAAGCGATGTGGGAAATGGCCGCTTGAAAAGGTAAGGCAGGGGCGCCTTTCAATCCGAAACGCGAGTATCGCCGGTGTGTAAGCCGATCTAGATTTTCTACAGATGCTTGAGCAAACCGCACTGGTTGTGAGAGAGGGAAATGGCACATAGGGAGGAAATCGAGCGTGGTGACAGATTCGGATTCGGCGCCAATTGGTCTAAATTTGTAGGTTTATTGAGTCAGGATAGGATCAATGCCGCAGAAAAGTCGCTATGCGAACTGCTCAATGTGAACACGTTGAGAGGTAAATCGCTACTGGATATTGGCTCTGGAAGCGGGTTGTTCAGTCTAGCTGCCAAGCGGCTTGGTGCGAAGGTCCATTCGTTTGACTATGATTGTCAATCTGTTAGATGCACACAAGAGCTGAAGTGGCGATTCTTTAAGGAAGACCGCGAATGGGCGATTGAGGAAGGTTCTGTTCTAGACGTGGAGTTCTTGGAACGGTTGGGCAGCTTTGACGTTGTTTACTCATGGGGAGTTCTGCACCATACGGGGGAAATGTGGCGCGCTCTCGATAATGTCGTGCGAAGCGTTCGATTAGATGGTGCTTTGTGCTTGGCGATATATAACGATCAGGGATGGATTAGTAAATACTGGCTGGTTGTTAAGCGCATATATAATCGGAGTACGGTTGGTCGTACGGCAATTATTATGTTGCATGCGCCATATCTCTTTGGACTACGTTATCTGATCCGAGCCTTGACAGGTCGCCTTTCTGGTGAGAGAGGAATGTCTCTCTGGTATGACATGATTGACTGGCTTGGCGGATATCCATTTGAGGTGGCTAAGCCGGAGGCAATTTATAAGTTTGTCGAAGGGAAGGGGTTTGTTCTGGAAAAACTGAAAACATGTCGCGGCCGTCATGGATGTAACGAATTTGTATTCAGGAAGAGTAATGCATCGGCGTGTTCTACTTCTCTTCTCCAGCAGTGAACTTGGTGGCGCCGAGCGCAGCCTAACGCGCATGGCCGTGGTGCCTTCAAGCGTAGAGTATCACCTCTCGACGCTGGACGGCGAGGGGCCATGGTGCGAGTGGGTGCGGGGCATGGGGCGAGAGCCTGTTGTCTTTGGGCGTCGTCAAGGCGCGGGCGGGCACGGCAAATTCGGCTGGCGGGCGCTTGTTGCCCTGTGGCGTTACGTTCGGCGCGAGCGAATCGCAGTGATTTACGTTTGCGGCATCCGTGCCGCATTCATGCTTAGGTGGCTGAAGACTGTTATGCCGGGGGTGCGGCTCATTCAAGGTGTGCGCTGGAACCCGGATTCTGATTCTCGACTCGACCGGGGATTCAGACTTGCGGAGCGATGGCTTCATGGGTTGGTGGATGGTTATATCACGAACTCGAAAATTGCCGCCGATACGCTGATCAGGAGGTGCAAGGTTCCTGCGGGGCGGGTTCGGGTAATTTACAACGGACTTGCAGGTCTGCCGGAAGCGATTTGCCCAATGGCCGAGCGCCCCCTGGAAGTGCTGACGGTGGCGAACTTCAGTCCGCGTAAGGGCCATCGAGAGTATCTGGAAGCCGTTCGGTTGGTGCTTGATGCCGTACCTGATGCCCGGTTTGTGTTCGTTGGCCGTGATGACATGAACGGGGCGATTCAGCGTGCTATTGAGGTAGCCGGACTGTCCTATGCGGTTCGGTGTGAAGGTTTTCAGGTCGATGTTTCTGCTTATTTCCTGCGAGCCAGGGTGTTTGTGCTGCCATCCCTTTGGGATGAAGGGTGCCCAACGGCATTGCTTGAGAGTTTTGCATGGAGCTGCCCGGTTGTAGCCTACGGGATCGATGGTATTCCCGAATTAGTCAACAACGCTGAAGATGGGTTCATAGTGCCGGTGCGAGATGCGCATGGACTAGCGTCGCGCATCGTTGACCTTCTCAAGAACACGAAGTCTGCAGAACTGTATGGTCTGTCAGGTAGAGAAAAGGTGGCCAAAGCATTTAGTTTGGCTACTAGCGCGAAATTACATGGAGAAGTGTTTTCGCAAGTGACGCAAGGTTGAACCTGGAAGGTTCTCATGAAGAAGGCGGATCCGAAGCCTAAAGTAGTTGGGGATAGTGTAGTTAATGCTCTGTGCGGGTGTCGCTGCGACATCGGGTCGGGCTTGGCGGAGGCGCATCTGACGATACTCACGGCGGCGGTGGCGATGGTTGAACCATCTTGGTCCGCGGACAATCAGGATGTGCCCACGGAGATATGGTCATCGGATATGTCCGATTACGGCGACACCCGAGTGACTCCAGGGGTCGGAGTGGGGTTGGGCAGAGTCTTTGCGAGGAGCTGCGGACCTGGAGGCGGTGGGATTGAGCCGTGGCGTGGTAACGATCGCGGGACACGAGCACTTGGTAGGGTGGGATAGCCTTCCTCGGCTGTTAATAGGTCTTAGGTATCTCGAGTGGCGGCAAAACTGGGATAAAGGGCGCAAGACATGTGTGGCCTAGCCGGTATGTTGGGGCTCAAAGCACTTGACAAGCCGAATGTCTCGTCAGTGACGAGACAGATGATTGGTCAATTGCACCACCGAGGCCCGGACGATCAGGGGGTATGGTGCGACACAGACGCCGGCATTGCTTTGGGCCATCGGCGGCTTTCTATCCTCGATCTTTCCCCTGAAGGGCATCAGCCGATGCATTCCGCCTGTGGGCGGTATGTGATTGCGTTCAACGGCGAGGTCTATAACTTTGGGGAAATCAAGGCGGCCCTGGAGAAGCAAGGCGCTGATCCCAAATGGCGCGGGCACTCAGATACCGAGGTGGTACTGGCCGCAATCAGTGCATGGGGGCTGAAGCAGGCGCTGGCGCGGTTCGTCGGCATGTTCGCGTTCGCCATCTGGGATCGGCTCGAACACTGTCTGTATCTCAGCCGCGATCGTTTGGGCGAAAAGCCGATTTACTATGGGTGGTGCGGAAATGTGTTTCTCTTCGGTTCTGAGCTCAAGGCCCTCCGCGCTCATCCTGCTTGGCGGGGAGAAATCGACCGCGATGCCCTGGCCCTCTATTTCCGGCACAATTACGTTCCCACCCCTTATTCCATCTATCGGGGCGTCTTCAAACTTGTGCCGGGAACGTATCTTCAGTTGACTGCAGAAGACGCGCTCAAACAGGATCTGCCGCAGCCAGTGACCTACTGGTCAGCGAAGCATGTGGCCGAAGAGGGCACGCGCCGTCTCTTCCAAGGCGACGAACGTGAGGCGATTTCGCAGCTTGAGCATCTCTTGCGTGAAGTGGTGGCGGGGAAGATGGTGGCGGATGTGCCGCTCGGTGCGTTCCTCTCAGGCGGGATCGACTCCTCGACTGTTGTGGCTCTGATGCAGGCGCAGAGCCGTCGGCCCGTCAAAACCTTTACGATTGGTTTTTATGAGCAAGGCTATAACGAAGCCGAATACGCCCGAGAGGTGGCCAAACATCTGGGGACCGATCACACCGAACTCTATGTGACTCCGGAAGAGGTGATGGATGTGATCCTGAGGTTGCCCGACCTTTACGATGAACCATTTTCGGATTCGTCCCAGATTCCGACGTTTCTGATTTCTCAACTGGCCCGCCGGCACGTGACCGTGAGCCTTTCAGGAGATGGCGGCGATGAGCTGTTCGCCGGTTACAACCGGTATTTCTGGGGACGGAATATCTGGAAGACGGTTGGGTGGATGCCGCGGGGGATGCGTGAGATGGCGGCCCGAGCCGTAACAGCGGTCTCGCCACAAGGCTGGGATCGGCTTTTCGATTCCTTGGGACCGCTCTTGCCTTCTAGGATCAAGCAACAAGCCCCGGGCGATAAGCTTCACAAACTGGCCGACATCCTATCCGTCGATTCTCCGGAAGCGATGTACCACGGTTTGGTATCCCATTGGAGGAACCCAGCCTCGGTCGTGTTATGTGCCGGCGAGCCGCCGACGATCTTGACGGACAAGGCGCAGTGGGCCAATTTGTCGGACTTTACGCAACGCATGATGTATCTGGACACCGTGAGCTATTTGCCGGATGACATCCTCGTCAAAGTAGATCGGGCCAGTATGGCCGTGAGCCTGGAGGCGCGTGTGCCGTTTTTGGATCATCGCGTCGTGGAGTTTGCGTGGAGGATTCCCTTGTCGATGAAAATCCGCCAGGGCCAAGGGAAGTGGCTCTTGCGGCAGGTGCTCTATTGCTACGTTCCGAAGGCGCTGATTGAGCGGCCCAAGACGGGTTTCGGGATTCCGCTTGATCGTTGGTTACGCGGGCCGTTGCGGGAGTGGGCGGAAGAGTTGCTGGATGAAAAACGGCTAAAGGATGAAGGGTTCTTCAATCCCGCGCCCATCCGGGAGAAATGGTTGGAACACCTGTCTGGAAAGCGGAGTTGGCAATACCATCTTTGGGATGTCTTGATGTTTCAGGCGTGGAAAGAACGCTGGTGTTAGAGCGGCCTCGTTTACTTTTTCTGATCAACGAAGACTTTTACTTCTGGTCACACCGTTTGGATCTTGCTCGAGCCGCGCGAGATTCCGGATTCGAAGTTCTCGTTGCGACTCGCGTTTGTGACCACGGTCAGCGCATTCAAGACGAGGGATTTAGGCTGTTACCGATTCGCTTTCGGCGAGGGACCCAAAATCCACTCCGGGAGTTGGCGGCAATCGCGGAGTTGGTCCGTATTTATCGCCGTGAGCGCCCCGACATCGTCCACCATGTTGCGTTGAAGCACGTATTGTATGGTTCGTTGGCAGCGCGTCTTTCAGGGATTCCTGCAATGGTCAATGCATTTACGGGCTTGGGATACGTCTTTATTGCGAGCGGACCCTGGACAAGGCTGCTTCGATCATCTGTCTCGGGGTTGCTACGCTGGGCGCTTGCGGTACCAAATTGTCGAGTGATTTTTCAGAATCGGGAAGACCTCGAGCATCTGGTCGAGTCCGGGATTGTGAAACGAGATCGGTCCGTGATCATTCGGGGGGCGGGCGTCGATTTGTCTCGGTTCGTAGCGCTTCCCGAAGCGACTGGCGAGCTGGTCATTGTCCTCGCTGCTCGGATGCTTTGGGACAAGGGAATTGGGGAGTTTGTCAAAGCAGCTAGATTGTTGAAAGAATCAGGTGCGCGTGCAAGGTATGTCCTGGTTGGGATGTTGGATGAGGCAAATCCAGCGAATATCTCGAAGAGCCAACTTTTGGGATGGGAAGAAGAAGGGGTGATTGAGTGGTGGGGGCATAGAGAGGATATGCCTCAGATATTGGCTTCTGCTCACATTGTCGTTCTTCCCTCATACAGAGAAGGGCTCCCCAAGGTCCTGCTAGAGGCGGCGGCTTGTGGCCGGCCTATCGTGTCCACGGATGTTCCAGGCTGTCGAGAAATCGTTAAACATGGTCACAATGGATTTTTGGTGGCTCCCAGGGATTGCTTTGCACTGGCCAAGGCCATTGGAGAGCTCATAGGAGACCCCGCATTGCGAACTCGGATGGGAGCGCGAGGGCGAGATATGGTTGTCTCCGAGTTTTCTTCGGAGAAGGTCGCCAGAGAGACGATTGCGCTCTATCGGACACTCCTTAGAAACCGATCGTAGTTGCAGATAAGATATGCGGCCTTAGCGATGAAACATGTTCTGGTTACTGGGGCTGGTGGGTTCGTTGGGGACCATCTGGCGAACCAGCTTCGTGAGCGGGGGTGTTCTGTGCGGATGCTGATACACCGGCGTCCGGATCGCTGTGCGGAAGTAAACGGTGAGCTAGTCTACGGAGACATTCGGGACGCACGTATCGTTCGCCTCGCTACAGCCGGTGCAGACACCGTAATTCACTTGGCCAGTAAAGTGCATGATTTAAAGGAGCTTAAGGATGGGGGCGAACACGACGACGTCACAGTCGGTGGAACAAGAGGTTTGATGGCTGCGGTCCGCAGCGAGGGGACTAAGTCGTTTGTGTTCTTGAGCAGTCTGTCCGTGTATGGCACAGATACGGATTGCCGAAGGGATGAAGAGGCGACTTGTGTCCCGACTTCGGCATACGGCCGCGCAAAGCTTCGGGCGGAAGGAATCGTCTTTGAGGAAGGGAGAAAGATCGGAATCCATATCTGTTGTTTAAGACCGGCGATGATTTATGGTCCGGGGTGCAAAGGCAACCTCCCTCGAATGATCGAAATGATTGATCGTGGATTTTTCCCTCCGTTGCCAGAGGTGAAGAATCGTCGGAGCATGGTCCACGTTTCGGATGTAGTGGAAGCGGCGATCCTGGCGGCCACCCACCCGGCGGCGAATGGCCAATGCTACATTGTGACGGATGGACGGTCCTATTCGGCTCGGGAGCTGTACGAGATGATCTGCCGTGCGTTGGGGAAGTCGATTCGGCGATGGCACGTCCCGCTTGGCGCATTCAAGGCGTTGGCGGGTGCTGGCGATGTCATCGGGCGTCTTCGGGGACGGCGATTTGTCTTTGATTCTGATGCGCTCGACAAGCTTACGGGCAATGCATGGTTTAGCTCCGAAAAAATTTCCCGTGAGCTTGGCTATCGGCCTCGCATGACCTTTGAGGACGCGCTGCCGGAGATGATCGCCTGGTACAGAGGGACACAGGCCCGACCGACTTGTTGACGATTCTGCTTGTCGTCGGCTCGTTTCTGATTTCTCTCTCAGTTACCACCGTTGTCCGTCGGTACGCTCTTCGCCATTCGTTGATCGACATTCCCAACACCCGGAGCTCGCATTCCGAGCCGACCCCACGGGGTGGCGGACTCGCCATTGTTCTGACCTGGTTCCTGGCCCTCGCAATTTTGCTTGTCCTTGGACGGCTCGATCCATGGGTGGGGGCCGCGTTGCTGGCCGGCGGTGCGCTGGTTGCAGGTGTCGGGTGGCTGGATGATCGGCGTGGAGTGTCGGCAGGCTTGAGAGCTTCCATACATGTGATTGCCGCTGTCTGGGCCGTGTGGTGCTTGGGCGGATTTCAATCGTTTGATTTCGGCGTGACGGTGTTGCCACTGGGCATGGCTGGCGACTTCCTGGCGGTTGTCGGTATCGCGTGGTTGGTCAATCTCTATAATTTCATGGACGGCATTGACGGACTCGCCGGCGGCGAGGCGGTCAGTGTTGCATTGGTCGGGTCGGGGCTCCTCGCATTCGCAGGTGGAGGCGGGATGGGGTTGGCCGTCCTCTCGCTGGCTGCTGCTGCAGGCGGATTCTTAGTGGTGAACTGGCCTCCGGCGAAGATTTTTATGGGCGATGTGGGAAGCGGTCTCCTCGGATACGCGTTCGGCGTGTTGGCCTTGGCTTCCGAACGAGCGGGAACAGTCCCTCTCATAGTTTGGATCATTCTGCTCGGAGTGTTTATCGTGGATGCGACCGCCACGTTGATCTTTCGGGTGATGAAGGGCGAGCGGTGGTACGAGGCTCACCGATCTCACGCATATCAGCGCGCTGTCCAGGCGGGCTACTCACATCGGACCGTCACGCTCGCCGTGCTCGGATTAAACGCTGTGTTGGCACTTGCGGCCGTTGGAGCAAGCGTGGAGCCGACCCTGCTTCCAGTGGCGCTCGCCGCGACCGTCGGCGGCCTCTCCCTGATCTGGTTTGGCGTCTTTCGCCTCGCGCCGCGCCCGGATTGACTTTGACAGCGTAGCTCATTATAGTCAGCCCCGACCTTCGGAGGCTTCTATGGGACAGGGACGGTCTCCTCGTACCGGTCGCTCCTCGCGCGTTCTCGATTCGTTCCTCCACCTTCCGAGTAGTTTCCGCCGCCTCCTCGTTACCGGTGTATTCCTTTTCGAGCTTGCGATTGCCACCTTCCTGGCGTTTTACGTGCGGTTCGACGGGGCTGTCGGGGAGCCGCTGGCTCAGGTGGGCACGCGGGCGTTGATCGCGGCCGGGGCTCCGTTTTTCTTGTTCTATTTCCTATTTGGCGCGCACCGGGGACTCTGGGCGTTTTCCAGTATTCACGACTTCATCAAGATTTCAGCCGTGGCATTGGCCGGCGGTACGGGCTCTTACGCGGTGGTCCATCACGCCATTGGGTGGTTTTACCCGCGGTCGATTTTCATTTTGACGGCCTCATTCTTGTTCATCTTGATGTCCCTCAACCGCGGTGGAATCCGGCTTTTCCAGCAGTGGGCCCGGAGTCGCGGGAAAGAGCGGATTCCGGTGGTGATCGTGGGCGCGGGACGCGCCGGGGAGATGCTGGTTCGCGACATGCAGCACAGCGCGGACTACGCGTACCGGCCGGTCGCGTTCATTGACCGCGACCTGTCCAAGGCGGGCTCGACCATCCACGGGATTCCGGTGGTGGGTGATCACCGGGCGTGGCCCAAGGTGATCAAGCGCTACGGCCCCCAGGAATTGATCATTGCGATTCCGTCGGCGTCTCCCGCCGCGATGCGAAATATCGTCAAGGAATGCGAGCCCAGCGGGTTGCCGATCAAGGTGCTGCCGAGCGTCCGCGCCATTCTGCACGGTCACGTCACCGTCAACAGCATCCGGCCGCTCGCGCTCGTGGACCTCTTGTCTCGGGAGCCGGTGCCCTCCGACGGCAATGGTCTGGAATCGCTGATCCGCGGCAAACGCGTCTTGGTCACCGGCGCCGGCGGCTCGATCGGGTCTGAGTTGTGTCGGCAGATCGCGGTCCATGCTCCGGACCGGTTGGTGCTGGTCGAACGCTACGAGAACAACCTGCATGCGGTCAGCAACGCGCTTGCCGACCTCAAGCTGGTTGAGCCGATCAATGTCCGGGCATGTCTTGCGGACGTGCTGGACGGCGAACGCATGGAGCAGATTTTTGCCGAGCATCGACCGGATCTGGTCTTTCACGCTGCCGCGCACAAACACGTGCCGATCGTGGAAGAGAACCCGTGCGAGGGCGCGCTGAACAACGTGATCGGGACGCACCGCATCGCCACGTTGGCCAAGGCTTTCGCGGTGGAGCGGATGATCCTGATTTCCACGGACAAGGCGGTCAATCCCACCAATGTCATGGGAGCGACCAAACGGTTTGCGGAGTACATTGTCCGGTCGTTCAGCGGGGAGGACCGGACCCGCTTCATCACGGTGCGGTTCGGCAATGTGCTGGGCAGCAACGGCAGCGTGGTCCCGCGATTTCAAGAGCAGATTCATCGCGGTGGACCCGTGACCGTCACGCATCCCCAGATCGAGCGCTACTTCATGCTCATTCCCGAAGCCGTCAATCTGGTGCTGGAGGCGGCGCGGCGGGGAGAGGGCGGCGAGGTGTTTGTGTTGGACATGGGGGATCCGATCAAGATCGTGGACCTGGCCCACAACATGATCCGGTTGGCCGGGTACGTGCCGAACGAAGACATTGCGGTCACGTTCAGCGGGCTGCGTCCGGGTGAAAAGCTGTTCGAGGAACTGTTCGACAAGGAAGAGCGCGTCGAACCCACCTCGCATCCCAAGCTCAGAAAAGCGGTGCTCAGCTCGGTGTGGGCTGAGCACGAAGTCGAGGAGGCGATGAACGCTCTTTCGAGCGCCATCCGATCTCGGGACGGCTCCACACTCAAGGAGACGTTCCAACACCTCATCCCGTCCTACCGGCCCGACAACGCCACGGTTTCCGAACCCGCCCGCAACGGCGCTGCCAATGGTGCGGTCCGCGAGATCGACACCGAGGTCCTGCCCCCGCTCGTGGTCTCCAACGGTTCGGTCGACGAGACCCGCCGGGCTCGTTCTGGCTCATAGCTGATCGTTTATAGCTACCGGGAAATCGAACGCAGCGTGACGGCCTGAGACGTCGCACGCCATTTCCTTTGTGCAGGCGCCTTGCGTCCCACGCGGGGATTCTGCTACGGTGGCCTTGTGTCTCGATCGCTGCAAGCCGCTCTCGCCGACCTTGCTGGTCGGCATGGCCTCGACGCCGTGTACGCGTTCGGCAGTCGATCCCAGGAGGTTGCGGCGCTCGTTCGAGGTGAGCCGGCCGTGTCGAAGTCTCCACGGTCGGACGTGGACATTGGTGTCTTGCCAAAGCCCGGGATCGAGCTATCGGCCCGCGAC
The DNA here is from genome assembly GCA_040757335.1 of Nitrospirota bacterium. NCBI lineage: Bacteria > Pseudomonadati > Nitrospirota > Nitrospirota bacterium. Next base: position 17,099 of record JBFLXB010000005.1, read on the forward strand.
CGTGTCCGGTTGATGGCCGCGTTCGAAGATCGCTTTCATGCCCCCCGGGTCGATCTTGTCGTCCTGCCGGAGGCCTCGGCATTTCTGGCTGCGGAAGTGGTTGACGGGGCGTTGCTCTACGACGCCTCCCCGGACCGCACCGCCGAGTTCGAACTGTATGTACTCCGACGGGCCGGCGATCTCGTCGGTTTCGAGCGGGAGCGCCAGCAGTTGATTCTACGAGCGGGCGGGCGGTGACGCTGGGTCGGATTCGCGCCAAGGTTGTCGCTGATCGGGCGTCATGGGTCCGTCGCATGCTCGACGGGCAATTGGCCTGGATGCAGGTGCATTCGGACGCGATCGACCAGTCGTAGTCTTGTCTATGGCACGCACCAAAACTCGGAGGTTCCTTGACGCCGCTCAGGGATACGGAAAGGCGGAGGCCATGGAAAAGACCATCAGTGCGACGGAGGCGGTCAGGACATTCTCGGAGATCTTGAATTCGATTAAGTACCGGGGGGATCGGTACACGGTCGTGCGGGGCGGCAAACCGGTCGCGCTCATCGGTCCGGTGGAGACGGCGGTTCGGGAACGAACCCTGGGCGAACTGGACGCGCTGCTCCGCCACGTGCCTCGACTCGGAGCGGAAGCGGAGCGGTTTGATAAGGACCTCCGGGAAATCATCACCCATCAACTCGCCCTGCCGGAGCCGGCATAGTCTACGCCAGCCTCTGGGCCGGCTTGGCCAAGCGCGGCGTCCAGATGGGGGCCCACGACCTCATCATCGGCTCGACGGCGATCTCGCTCGGGTTTTCGGTCCTGACCACGGATCTCCGAGACTACCGCAAAATCAAGGGGCTCACCGTCGAGACCATCGGGTGACCAGCCCCGGGAAGGCTTCCGCGGACGTTATTCAGCGTGGGCGTCGAGCACCGGGAGGCCTTCTGCGGCGGCAGCTTGGTTGAGCCGCACATCGAAGGACGAAAAGGCGACCCTGGCGTCGGGTGACGCGTGCCGCAAGTCCAACGCGGCGGCGAGGGGGATCGCATCGAGGCCGCGCAGCCCGTGCTTGATCGCCAAGTCTCCTGCGTGTATTTCGGCGAGGTCGAGCACGGCAACGTCCGGCCACTGCTGCTTGAGTGCCCGCAACACCCGTTGGAATGCGTCGGCGTCCAGGTCGCCCTCTCGGCGTCGGCGCGCCAATGCCGCCACCGCTTCCGGATAAGCCACCCGCGAGGTCGCCAAGACCTCGGCGTTCTGCGCCCAGCGGCGGACTGAGTCCGCGTGGGGTTCGTCAAGGTACAGTTTGACGAAACCGCTGGTGTCGAGGTACAGGATCACCGGCGCTCTTCAAGCACGGTTTCGCTCAGGGGTTTGCCGTGCACCGCGACCCCGTCCAGTCCCGCGGGTTTGCCTCCGGACCACGTGAGTTTGCCCTGCGAGGCGAGCCGCAACACGCCCTCTCGCTCCGAGCTTAACGGGACGAGTTCCGCGATCTCCTTGCCCCGTTCGGTAATGATGACTCGCTCACCCCGCTGCGCTTTTCGTACGTAGCGACTCAGATGCGCCTTGAGCTGCTTGATGCCCACCGTTGTCATGACAGACCCCTTCTGATTGTCGAAAGTAGTTACTTTGACAGTATAATCGTGGTCTCTATGAAATACAACAGTGTGTCAGGTGCTGCAAGACTTCTATCTCGGAAAATTGTTGGCTCGTTCGCCAGTGTGCCGGTTCGCCGGTTGACCACAACTCCGCAGTACACGATTTGCCGTGGCTTGGGTCCGCCGCATGCTCGACGGGATCCGCGGCTTGCCCGCTGGTTGCATTCTTTACGCGCACCAAAAGTCATGTTAAAGTGGTGCCTATGGGAGACACCATCATACGGCTCTCGGTTACACTGGACCGCGACACCCTTGACGAGGCCATGCGTCTGACGGGTTCGCGGACCAAGCGTGAGACGATCGCGCGAGCGCTGGACGAGTTGGTCCGTGCCGAGCGTCGCCGCACCCTTGCGGACGCCGTCGGGACCGGCGTCTTCGGGCTGACGGAGCGTCAGCTTCGTCGGATGCGCTCGCGCACACATGCCCGAGTCTGATCGGACGCTGCGGCTCGTCGATACGAGCGTCTGGATCAGAGCGGACCGGCCCGGGCACGAGTCGGTCCGCTCTCGCTTGCGGCGTCTGTTGGGGGAGGGGCGCGTCGCGATCTGCTGGCCCATCCGGGTGGAGTTGCTCGTCGGCGTCAAAATCAGAGAACGATGGGTGGCCTTGGACGAGCAGTTGTCCGCTCTCGACCATCTTCCGGTCACCGATGCAACGTGGCATCAAGCGGCCCGTATTGGGCATGACCTGGCACGGCGGGGTCAAACCGTTCCCCTCCCAGATCTCGTGATCGGAGCTGCTGCGATCGAACACGGGGTTGCGCTCTGGACCGTCGATGGCGACTTCCGGCGGATCGCCAAGGTGGCGTCGCTGACCCTCGACGGATGGGAAGCCGAAGGGACGGCGTGAGTGCGGTGGGAGGTCGTGGTCTCCAACAGCTCGGTCAGCAACCCCGCCAGGCTCGTTCTAGCTCATAGCTGATCGCTCAGAGGGCACGGCGGCTCCGACAACAGTGGGTCGGTTTGCGAGAGGAACCGCACGCGTCCTCGCCTCGGCAAAAGCCGACTTTATTTTTGGGCGATAAAGATAAACCGACATTGTCTCTGGATGTGAGCCGTGTACGTGTATAGCCGCTGTGCTCAGGCAATGCGACGTCGTCTCTGCGGGCGCTTGAGCGCGCGGCGCAGGGGCGAGTGGAGGAGAAAATGATCGTGTGCCGGACGAACGCCGCCTACAAGCTGGCGGATGGCACCTGGGTAGTGAACGTCGCGCACGCGTTGGAGCGCCTGGCCTCGCGATGAAGGAGGTTGTCCGTTCGCCGTCGCTCCATTGACACGCTGTTTGTGACCGTGGTACCGTGACCATGGTCATAATAAAGGAGCGTGTCCCATGGCTCGTGTCGTCTCCAAAGCCCAGTTTAAGCCGCGATCACTCCAGTACTTTCGAGAAATTGAGAAGAGCGGAAAAGAGTTGATCATCACGGATCGCGGCCGGCCCGTGTTGAAGATCGTTCCGTACTCGGTCGATCCGCGTGAAGCGCTTCGCCCGCTTCATGGTTCCGTTGTGAAGTATGATCGGCCGCTGGAACCGGTCGGCGTCGAGGACTGGGAATCCCTCCGGTGATTGTTCTGGATACCCATTGCTGGCTCTGGTGGGCCAGCGATCCGGAGCGTCTTTCTTCACGGGCACGCGCGACCATCGATCAAGCCGTGGAAGATGGGACGGTGTACATCTCGGCGATCAGTACGTGGGAGATCGCGATGTTGGTGTCGGTCGGGCGGCTCGAGCTCACGATGGAGGTCGCCGACTGGGTTGCAAAATTCGACGCGCTCCCCTTTGTCCATTTCGTTCCCGTCGACAACCACGTGGCGATCCGATCCGTCCACCTTCCCAGGCCGTTTCACAGCGATCCCGCCGATCGAATCATCGTGGCCACGGCCGTGATCGTCGGTGCGACTCTGATCACGAAGGACGAAAAGATCCGTGGCTACCGAGGCGTCAAGTCGGTCTGGTGAGCGAGCCGGCAGGTCCTCGTTACTCGCTGGTTCCCTGGTTCGTCGGGCTCATGTGTGCGGACGTTCTATAGGTCTTTCGCGGAGGATACTGAGTCCTCCGGCTCGATTGACGCCTCCTGCGCTTGCGTGGTACAGTCTGGCGTTTTCCTTCCACCCGTGTCGAGGAGCGTCACATGAGCACAACGTATCGGGTCCGTCCCGGACCAGAAGCCTTTCTCCCCCCGGCGGCGGCGTGTATGGGCGTGACGCTGCCTGATCCGGGGCAAGCGCACATCGAAGGCGTCATCGTCGACGAGGCCACGGCCTACGAGGAAGCCGCGCGCCGGTTCCTCACCGCCAAGGTGCCCACGATCTTCCCCGGCCCGCTCGTGCTCTGGCGATGGAACGAGAACTCCAAGAAGAAGGCCACGGCCATCAAGCGGCTGTTCGACACCCTGAAGGAGTGCGCGCCGCCTGGCAGCACCCCGATGCTGATTCCCATGGCCGATTACCGGCCCAAGTACCCCAAGATCAACCCCGAGATCGAGATCAACCCCAACCACCCGAACCTGACCATTTGGCACAATCGCATCGACGTGTGCATGTTCGTGGGGGTGCACTGCCATCAGGCCAATCTCGCGCTCAAGATCATCCGCGGCGGGACGAACTGTTTCACGATCGCGATGTGCGCGCAGGCCGGGCACGAGGACGCGAACCTGTCGTTCCGCGACGCGAGCCCGGAGAAGATCAGCCGGTTGGCTGACACGGTGAAGCGGTTGGCGGGGCAGGGGGTTGGTCAGCCGGCTGGGGGCAACGGCGGCCCTCCTTAGCTGGTTGCTGAAAAAGTCCATCCGCTGCGTTCTCGCTCGTCGGAAATCCTCACGTACGACCCAGTACGCTCCGGTTTCCTCCTCGCTGCGGCCTTGCGGCTGGAGCTTTTTGAGCAACCAGCGAATTCGTAGGGGCGTATTGCAAGACGCTTCGACAGGGCGGTCGCGCGCACGTAGTACGTAGTACGCGCGGACTCGCGGGCTTCGCCCAGCGAATAAAAAAAACCCCTCTCGCTCTCGATTCTCATGGCCCTGTTACCTTTCTCCCGTTCTCCCCATCTCCCAGCCGCCCCCTCGTCCCACCACCCCATCTCCGCGTACCCGGCCGCCTCACCGTCTCGGCGGCGCTCGTAGCCCGGCGCTCCTTCTTCGTCGCGCCACTCGCCCCCTCGTCTTGAGTATTGCTCGCGCTTATTCGTCTGAGCGAGGCGCGGTAGTTCCTTCGGTGCATTGATATTCAGCGGGGGGGCGTGGTTCAATTCGGCTGTTCACTGGCGAGCCTCGAACATGAAGATGAGCGTGTGGTCGCGCTGGGTATTGGCGGGAGTGGTGGTTGGGTTGACGAGCATGGGATGCGCGCCGTCGCCGCCCATGATGGAGCGGGAGCGGCCGGCGGATGTGATTGATTTGCGCCTCGCGTATCCCGAGGCGTTCGACCGGGTCGTCAAAGCGTTGGAGGGCGCGGGGTACAAGATCGACGTGGCGGATGAGCGGGTGGGCTTGATCCGGACCGCGCCCAAGGCGCATGAAGGGACGGGCGGCGGGGTGACCTACGAAACCGTGGTCATCGTCCGCATGGGCGGGACGGATCGCGAGAGTTGGCTGGCGATGGATCACCTGGCGATTCCGTCGTTTCCCGACGAAGAGCGCAAGACCCGAGAGCTGTTGAAGGGGCTCGCGCCGTGAAGCGACTCGCGGGCGCGGTGCTGCTGGTGTTGGGCTTGGCGGCTCCCGCGGCCGCGGCGCCCCCTGCGTCATTCGGGGTCGAGTTGGACCTGGCGTCGCGAGACATCCGCGAGGAAGACGGGAACATTGAGGAAGTGAAAGGCACGGCGGATACCACCAGCATCGTGGGCCAGTTCGCGGTCGGGATCGTCCGGGGCGTGTCGGTGTACGGCGAGGTGGGCGCGGTGGACGTGTCGGTCGATGAGTTCGACGGCTACCAATCGGCGTTTAACCCGTTATACGGCGGAGGCATCCGGCTCTCGGCCCCGGCCAACCGCTACGCCGGCAGCGTGGTATTTTTCTCCGACCTTCGCGCACGCCACGTGTCCAGCAGCGACCGGGTGACCACGCTGGTCTGCACCGCGAATTGCGGCGACCCCCTGACCGAGGTCGTGGTGTCGGACACGGTGGACGAAGACCTGAAGTGGTGGGAGTACACGCTCAAGTTCGGAGCGAGCGGGCGCTACACCGATGTCCGTCCCTTCGGGGGGATCGAGTTGTCCAAGCTCGACGGCACGGATACGGTTCGGTCGGTCTCGTCCGGCCTGCTCGATCAAGAGTTGGACGTGCGCGAGGAAAACAGCATCGGATTTTTCTTTGGGGCGGACTTTCTGCTCGACCCGCAGGGACAGTCGGCGGTCACGGTCGAGCTGGACGCCATTGACCGATATGCGTTCAAAGTCGGCTTCACGGTCGGTTTCTAGCGCCCCGCGGTCCGGGCGCCTGTGCGCACTGGCAGTGGCAGCCGCGTTGGCTGCGCTGTCGGCCGGCTGCCAGTACGGGTACAGTCGCAGCGCGCTGCAAGGCGAGGCCTATGCGCCGTCCTCGAGTTACGTGGGAATCGGCTACGGGATGGGTTGGGGCGCGCCGGGCTCGTACGTCTCATTCTCGTATCGCTACTCGTATCCCTATGGCTATCCCTATTACCCGTACCCGTATTATTCCCCGTACGACCCCTGGTGGTACCCGCCGCCCTACGTCTACTATTACGATCCCTGGTGGTATTACCCGAGCTTTTACTACCACTATCCGTACTATCCCTATTACCCCTACTACCCGTACGTGGGATCGGCTCCGCGACGAACCTTCCGGGTCAACTCCGGGTCCAGTACGTCGACACCGCCGCCGTCTTCGTCCACCGCCCCCAAGTCGTCGGGCCGTCAGTTCAGAACGCCGTAGCCTCCCAGGTTTGCTTTGGAGTGCTTTCCGAAGTAGTTGCCGGGGCCGAAGTGCCTAGGGGCGCTTAGGCCCATTTTCCCTCCGAGTTTCGGGGCCTTTCGGGGCTTGCGCGCCCGAATCGATCTTCATATAATGAAGCTCTTTTTTCTTCAGACCCAACAGGTTAAACCGTCGGAAAATAGTGGGCCGCTACGCGCTGGCCGTCGAGAAGGCGGCGGATGCAAGGCGGAGCGAGTTTTCACCCCGGAGCGTACTCGGTGCGTACGTGAGGAGCGAAAACGAGACGACAACGCAGCAAACGCCGCCTTCTCGGCGGATCAGCGAGGAGTGGGATATGGCGAAGGTACTCGAAGGCCCGGGGATGGATTTGTTTAAGAAGTGGGGCATGGCCGTGCCCAACCACGTGGTGCTCACGTCGCTCGATCAGTTCGACGCCCTGGCCCAGGCCAACGCGTGGATGCGCGAGAGCAAGCTGGTGGTCAAGGCGCACGAGGCGATCGGATCGCGGATGAAGCTGGGCCTGGTCAAGGTCGATCTGGACTTGGCGGGCGCGAAGAAGGCCGTGACCGACATGCTGGGCAAAGACGTGGGGTCCGGGCTCACCGTGAGTCAGGTGATCGTCTCGGAGATGGTGCCCCACAGCGCCGAGTACTACCTGGCGGTCAAGTCGGTTCGCGAGGGCGCGGACCTGATGATGGCCAGCGTGGGTGGCATCGAGATCGAGTCGCAGTGGGACAAGGTGCAGCACGTCCCGATCGAGGTCGGTGAGCCGGCGTCGGCCCCAGCGCTCGAAGCCGCGGCCAAGAAGGCCGGATTTTCCAAGGACCTCGTCCCCAAGGTCGTGGAGTTCGCCCGGAAGCTCCATCAGTGCTACGACCAGGAAGACGCGCAGTACCTGGAGATCAATCCGCTCGTGCTCGACAAGCAGGGCGAGCTGGTGGCGCTCGACGCCGTGACGCTGCTGGACGGCGACGCGCGCTTCCGGCATCCGGACTGGAACTTCACGTTCGCGTCCGAGTTCGGCCGGCCCTACACCAGCGACGAGCGCGCGATCATGGAGATCGACAGCCGCGTCAAGGGATCGGTCAAGTTCATTGAGATTCCGGGCGGTGATACCGCGTTGCTGCCGGCGGGCGGCGGGGCGAGCGTGTTCTACTCCGACGCGGTGGTGGCGCGCGGCGGCAAGATCGCCAACTACGCCGAATACTCGGGCGACCCGCCGGACTGGGCGGTCGAAGCCTTGACCGACAAGATCTGCAGCCTGCCCGGCATCAAACGCATCATCGTGGGCGGGGCCATCGCCAATTTCACCGACGTGAAGAAGACCTTCACCGGCATCATCGCCGGATTCCGTCGCGCCAAGGCCGACGGCAAACTGGACAACGTGCAGATCTGGGTGCGCCGCGGCGGGCCCAAGGAGGCCGAGGGGCTGGCTGCGATGCGGGCGCTGGCGGACGAGGGCTTCAACATCCAGGTCTATGATCGGTACACGCCGCTGACCGACATCGTGGACTTCGCGTTGAAAGGAAAGTCATGAGTATCGTTGCCAACGCCGACACTCGGGTAGTCATCATGGGCGGCCCCGCGGGCGTGAACGCCGCCCGACGAATGGGGGAGTTCTGCCACCTCGTCAAAAAACCGCTGAACGTGGTCGCGTTCGTGTTTCCGCCGGACGCGGGCAAGACCGTTGAGGTCCCGTACGGCAGCCAGCTCATATCGCTGCCCGTGTACCGCACGGTGGCGGAAGCCACCGCGGCGCACCCCGAGATCAACGCGACGCTGATCTACGTGGGCGCGGACCGCGCGACCAAGGCCGCGCAGGACGCGTTGGCCGACCCCAAGATCATGCTGGTCTCCATGATTACCGAGGGCGTGCCGGAAAAAGACGCGAAGCTGCTGGCCAAAGAAGCCAAGAAGCGCGGCAAAACCTTCAACGGCCCGTCGTCGATCGGCATTCTCTCGGCCGGCGAGGCGCGGCTCGGCGTGATCGGCGGCGAGTTCAACAACCTGGTGCTCAGCAAGCTCTACCGGCCGGGCTCGTTCGGGGTGATCACCAAGTCCGGCGGGCTGTCCAACGAGATCATGTGGATTTGCAGCCAGTTCGCGGACGGCGTGACCACCGCGATCGGCATCGGCGGGGACGCGTATCCGGGAACGGACTTCGTGTCGTACCTGGAGATGTTCGAGCAGGACCCGCAGACCAAGGCGGTGGTCATCGTCGGGGAGATGGGCGGGAATCTCGAAGAGCAGGCCGCGGCGTGGTACGGCGCCAAGAAGCGGCGGATCAAGCTGATCGGCGTCATTTCAGGGTTCTGTCAAGAACACCTGCCGAAAGGCATGAAGTTCGGCCACGCCGGCGCCAAGGAAGGCTTGCGCGGCGAGGGCAGCGCTCGGTCCAAGACCGACGCGCTGCGCAAGGCCGGCGCGATCGTGCCGGACACGTTCGGCGCGCTGGGGCCCGCGATCGAAAAGGTCTACCGAGAGATGGTCGAGTCCAAAGCCATCTCGCCCATACCGGAAGCGGATGCCGCGGCGCTGCCCAAGCTGCCCAAGAGCGTGGACCAGGCGATCAAGAGCGGCGATGTGATGATCGAGCCCTTGATCAAGACCACGATCTCGGACGACCGCGGCGACGAGCCGTGTTACGACGGGTATCCCGCGTCCGAGTTGATCAAGAAGGGCTACCAGATCCCGCACGTGATCGGCCTCTTGTGGAACAAGAAGCTGATGTCCGCGCAGGAAGCCGAGATCATCAAGCGCATCATCATGCTGTCTGCCGATCACGGGCCGTGCGTGTCGGGCGCACTGGTCACGATCATCGCGGCCGGCGCCGGGATCAACATGGCCCAGGCGGTGGCGGCGGGCATGATGATGATCGGCCCGCGCTTCGGCGGCGCGGTCACGGACGCGGGCAAGTGGTTCAAATACGCGATCGATCAGAAACTGACGCCCGAGGCGTTTCTGGACTACATGAAGGCGAACGTGGGGCCGGTCCCGGGCATCGGCCATCGCGTGAAGAGCGTGAAGAACCCGGACAAACGCGTGGCCGAGCTGGTCTCGTACGTGAAGAGCCTGGCAATTGCGACCCCGCACCTGGACTTCGCCCTGCAGGTCGAGAAGATCACCACCGCCAAGAAGGACACCCTGATCCTCAACGTGGACGGCACGATCGCGGCGATCCTCGTTGATCTCGGGTATCCGGTCGAGAGCCTCAACGGGTTCTTCATCCTGGCGCGCACCATCGGATTCATCGGTCACTGGATCGACCAGAAGCGTCAGGGCAGCCGGTTGATTCGGCTGTTCGATTATCTCGTTAATTATGCGACGCCGAAGCGGCGCGAGGTGCCCCCGCTGGGGTAAAAAAAGATTTTGACCCGGCTGGCGCAGTAAGATGGAAGGGCTCCCCCCACCCTCCCCTCCCCCTCAAGGGGGGAGGGCAAGGGAGGGGGTGTCTTTTCGGATGTGCTGAACGGCGATGAGCTAAGGAATCTAATGAACGAGTCAAGTCTCATACAATCTCCCCAGGAAACCGGCCAGATGCCGCGCTTCGTGACCGTCGAAGTCATGGGCAAGAAATACCGCGTGCCCGAGGGGGTCACCGTGATCCAGGCGCTGTGGTACACGGGGCACGAGATGATCCGCGGCATCGGCTGCCTGGGCGGGACCTGCGGCGCGTGCGCCATGGTCTATCGTATGCCGGGCCAGTACGAGTTGCTCAACGGCTTGGCGTGCCAGACCACGGTGCGGGACGGCATGTGGTTTTCCATGGTGTCGGATTACCCCGCAGCGCAGGCGCACTACCGGGTCCAGGACCTCACCAACGCCAAGGAGCAGCTCTTCGAGCTCTACCCCGAGTCCGCGCGCTGCGTGAACTGCAACGCGTGCAACCGCGTCTGCCCCCAGGGCATCGACGTGCGCAGCAGCATCTGGTATGCGGTGTTCGGCGACTTTCAGAAAGTCGCGGACCTGACCATGAGCTGCAACATGTGCGGCTTGTGCATCACGCGGTGCGTGGCCGACATGCCGCCCAACCTGGTCGGCCTGTACGCGCGCCGAACGTACGGCGCGCTCTACGCGCCGCCGGCGGAAGAGCTGACGCGACGGGTCGAGGAGTTGACCGGGGGGCGGTACCGCGACGAGCTCGCGCAGTTGCTCACGGTGGATGCCACCGAACTCAAATCGCGGGCGGCCGCGCTGAGCCGCTGACGCCGTGACCCTCGATCCCATCAGCGAATCCCGCAGCCGCGTGGACTCGACGCGGGCCGGTCGCAAGGGCCAGACGCTCCCGCTCTTGGCCCAGGCCGACAAAGACGCGCTCCTGCACAAGTTCCATCCCGACTACAAGGCGGACGCGTACCGCTTGCTCAAGGTCGGCCCCAACGCGGGACACAAGACCGTCCACGAGGTGGCGGACCTGTTGGAAGGGGACAGCGCGGTCACTGCCGCGGACGTCAAGTCCGATGCGGACTACGTGACCGACGTGTTGATCATCGGCGGCGGAGGGGCCGGATGCGCGGCCGTGCTCGCGGCGCGCGCGGCCGGGGCCAAGGTGTTGTTGGCCACCAAATTGCGGCTCGGCGACTCCAATACCGTGATGGCGGAAGGCGGCATGCAGGTGGCGGTCAAGCCCGAGGACTCGCCGGTCCGCCACTTCCTCGACACGATCAAAGGCGGGCATTTCGCCAACGACCGCGAATTGCTCAAGGTCCTGGTCGAAGAGGGGCCCGCGGCCACGCAATGGCTGCTCTCGCTCGGCGTGTTGTTCGATCGCGACGAGACCGGCAATCTCAAAGTCCGCAGCGGCGGCGCCACCAGCACGCCGCGTCTGTTGACCTGCAAGGACTACACCGGGCTCGAGTTGATGCGCGTGCTCAAAGACGCGGTGATCAACGAGGACGTGCAGATCGTCGAGTTCGCGCCCGCGGTGGAACTCTTGAGCGACGGCACGGGCCGCTGCACCGGCGCGATCCTCAAGAACCTCGACAATGATCGCTTGCTCACCGTGCACGCCAAGGCCGTGATCCTGGCAACGGGCGGCAGCGGACGGTTGCACATCCAAGGATTTCCCACCAGCAACCACTTCGGCGCGACCGGCGACGCGTTGCCGCTGGCGTACCGGATCGGGGCCGAGCTCGCGTTCATCGACACGTTCCAGTACCACCCCACCGGCGCGATTTACCCCGAACCCATGGCGGGCCTGCTCGTCACCGAGGCGACCCGCGCCGCGGGCGCGCAACTGGTCAATCGCCTGGGCGAGCGGTTCATCAACGAGACCGACACGCGCGACGTGGTGGCCGCGGCCATCATTCGCGAGTGCGTGGAAGGCCGCGGGGTCACCACGCCGTCCGGACGACGCGGGGTGTGGCTGGATGCGCCGATGGTGGACCTGGTGAACGGCGAAGGTACGCTGGACGCGCGCTTTCCCAACATGCGCAAATTGTTCTCCCGGTATCAGATCGACATCCGCGAGCAGGCGGTGTTGATCCATCCCACGCTGCACTATCAGAACGGGGGTGTGAAGATCGGCGTGGACGGCGATTCAACCGTCAAAGGGCTCTACGTGGCGGGCGAGGCGTCCGGCGGCCTGCACGGCCGCAACCGGTTGATGGGCAACTCGCTGCTCGACATCATTGTTTACGGCCGCCGCGCGGGCCAGGCCGCGGCCGCGTACAGCAAGAAGGCCGCGCTCGGCGTGGTGACCGTGGAACACCTCACCCAGTTCCGCCGCGCCCTGAAAGACGCGGGCATCGCGCCTGCAGCGGTCTCGCCGCGTCTCATTCCGGATTATGTGCGCCGCGAAGAAGCGGTCAGCCGGTCGTAACAATTGTTCGCCGATTAGAAAATCCCCCCTCGCCCCCCTTTTTCAAAGGGGGGATGGGAGAATTTACCTGGTGAACCTTGCGCCTGTTCAGGAGCGGCCAGATGCAAGGCGGCGCGAGCACCGCAGCGCAGCGTACTAAGTGCGTACGTGAGCAGCGGATGCGCAGAGCCAACGCCGCAGATGGCCGGTCATGGACAGGCGACGGTCAGCCTGGGGGCTGACCGTCCCAGGTCGGATTCGGCAAGCGTGCGAACAGTTCCCGCAGCCCATCCGACCACCGCCTCTTGATGTCCCGAAAGTACACGTCGTCCGCGTCAATACTCCGCCGGTAGTCCACCCGCAGGCTGTCGCGCACGTAGCAGAGCAGGTCGATCGGCGCGCCCACCGAGATGTTGCTGCGGATGGTGGAATCGAACGAGATCAACGTACATTTGACGGCTTCGTCGAGGCTGCTCTTGTGCGTGATCACGCGGTCGATGATGGGTTTGCCGTATTTGACCTCGCCGGATTGGAAATACGGCGTCTCGGGCGTGGCCTCGATGAAGTTGCCCGCGGCGTAGATGTTGAACAGTCGCGACGGTTCGCCGCGAATCTGCCCGCCGAGCAGGATGGAAGTGTTGAACTCGGCCTGGTGTTGTTTCATGTGCTCGGCGTCCATGTCGTGCACTTCGCGCAGGGCATTGCCCACCACGCGCGCGGCCGCGAACAGGGACGGAACGTTCAACAGGGTGGGCTCGCCGTTGTCCGCTCGAGCGTGATCGTTGAGGATGCCGACCACGCTCTGGGACACGGCCAGATTCCCCGCGGTCAACATGACGATGACCCGGTCGCCCGGCCGCTCGTAGACCGTCATCTTGCGAAACGTGGCGATATGATCGACGCCGGCGTTGGTGCGGGTATCCGAGGCGAACACCAAGCCGGCGTCCAGCGCCATGGCGACACAGTAGGTCATACGGGGAACCTCACAGTGGTCACTGCTGTTGGGTGGTCATCACGCGGACGTGCACGTCCATGGCTTCCGCGCCGCCGCCGAAGCGCACGCCCCGAATCGGGCACGCGTCCAAATAGTCGCGTCCGACCGCCAGCCGCAGGTGCGCGGTGCCGGTGGGCTGCGAATTGGCCACGTCGAAGCTGAGCCAGCCCAGGCCGTCCACCCACGCCTCGGCCCACGCGTGGCTGGCGGCTTGGAGCGCGGTGTCCGTCTCCGAATAGAGGTACCCGCTCACGTAGCGAGCCGGCACCCCCAGCGCGCGGCAGCAGGCGATGAACACGTGGCTGTGGTCCTGACACACGCCGGCGCCCTGCGCGAACACCGCGGACGCGGCGGTCCGGACGTTGGTGCTGCCTTGTTGGTAGCGCACCGCCCGGCGGATCCCGTTCATCAGATCGAACAGCCCCGCGGGCAAATCGGACGCCGCCGCGCCCGCGTACTGTCCGGCGAAGTCTCGCAGGGTCGCGTCCGCCTCGGTCAGCGGCGTCCCCCGCAAGAACACCAGGGGGCTGAGGGGTCCCTCGTTCTCGCGAGGGCCGTCCGAGTCCTCCAGCGCGTCCACCACGCCGTCCACGTCGACGGCGATCTCGTCGTGCGATCGATCCATTACCAGGACGCGCACGGTGTTGCCGTAGGCGTCCTGCGATTCGGACGTGTGGGCGGGCACGCCGAGGTGCCACGCCACCACGCGCTGGCGGTTGTCCCGCCGCGGGATCAGCCGCAGGTATTGGATGCTGTAGGCCGCCGGTTCACTGTAGCGATACACGGTGCGATGTTGGATGGCTAGCCGCACGCCGGCACCAGAAAGCTATGGGTGATCTCGCGCCCGAGGTCGTTGACGCGCGAAAGGAAGTCCTGCAGATAGTCGTGCAATCCTTGCTGCAGAATTTCTTCCATCCGCCCGTAGTGCAGTCGCGCGTGAAGATCGCCGGCCCGGCGGGCGGCTTCCCGGCCGGTTTCGTCCGGCATCCGCGCCAGCACCTCGTCGATTTCATTGAAGCACGCGTGCAGCGAGCGCGGCATGTCGGCACGCAGGATCAGCAACTCGGCCACGCGCCAGGGGACGATCACGTCGCGATAGACCTTGCGGTACGCTTCGAACGCGCTGACCGACCGGAGCAATGCGCCCCATTGATAATAGTCCACCGCGCCGGCCACGTCCGCTGGGTCCGACAACACCAGATGGTACTTCACGTCCAGGACGCGCGCGGTGTTTTCCGCCCGCTCCAAGAACGTCCCCAGACGGATGAACTGCAGGGCTTCGTCGTGCAGGATCGTGCTCAGCGTGACGCCGTCGAACAGGTGCGAGCGCTCCTTGATCCAGTCGAGTCGCGCTCCGATGTCGTCCACGTCCACCTCCGCCAGCGTGAGCTGCTGGATTTCCAACCACGTGGTATTCAAGCTCTCCCACATTTCGGTCGTGATGGTCCCGCGCACGGCGCGGGCGCTCTCGCGCGCCGTGCGCACGCACGAGACGATGCTCGACGGGTTATCGGGATCGAGGGTCATGAAGCGGATGATGGCGCGCGGGAACGCCTGATCGCCGCGCGCCGCAAACGCGTCGTCGCACGCGGTCATGGCCAGCGCGGCGCGCCACTCGCGCTCGGCCACCGCCGCGTCCTTGGGCAACAGCGACATGCGGTTGGTCACGTCCAGAATCCGCGCCGTGTTTTCGGCCCGCTGCATGTAGCGCGCCATCCAGTACAGATGATCCGCGGTTCGGCTCAACACGGTCAGTGTTCCAACACCCAGGTGTCTTTGGTGCCGCCGCCCTGGGACGAGTTGACGACCAACGAGCCTTTGCGCAGCGCCACCCGCGTGAGGCCGCCGGGCACGATGTCGATGTCGCTCCCGCTCAACACGAACGGCCGCAGATCCACGTGGCGGGGCGCAATCCCCTGATCCACGAAGGTGGGGCAGGTGGACAATGCCAAGGTGGGCTGCGCGATGTAGTTCTCGGGTGTGCGGATGATGCGCTCTCGAAACGCCTCGCGTTCCGCCGCGGTGCTGACCGGCCCCACCAGCATGCCGTACCCTCCGGAGCCGTGCACTTCCTTGACCACCAGATCGGAAAGGTGCTCCAGGACGTAGGCACGGTCATCCCGGTGGCGCAACTGATAGGTGGGCACGTTCGCCAGGATCGGGTCCTCGCCCAAGTAAAAGCGGATCATCTCCGGAACGTAGACGTACATGGCCTTGTCGTCGGCCACGCCGGTCCCCAGCGCGTTCGCCACGGCCACGCCGCGGTTGCGATAGACGGAGAGCAGGCCCGGAACGCCCAGCATCGAGTCGGGCCGGAAGGACAGCGGGTCCAGGAAATCGTCGTCGATGCGGCGGTAGATGACGTCCACGCGCACCGGACCGCGGGTAGTCCGCATGTACACCGCGTCGTCGCGCACGAACAGGTCCCGGCCCTCGACCAGCTCGATGCCCATTTGCTGGGCGAGGAACGCGTGTTCGAAATACGCGCTGTTGTAGGGGCCGGGCGTCAACAACACCACGGTCGGATTTCGCGCGCCGAGCGGCGCGACCGCGCGCAGGTTTTCGAGCAGCAGGTCGGGGTAATGATCGATCGGGGCGATGGGTTGCCGCGCGAAGAGTTCCGGGAACAACCGCATCATCATCTTGCGGTTCTCGAGCATGTAGGAGACCCCCGAGGGCGTGCGCAGATTGTCCTCCAACACGGAGAACCCGTCGTCGGTCCGCACCACGTCGACGCCCGCGATGTGCACGTAGACGTCTCCCGGCACGTCGACGCCGGACATTTCGACGCGGTATTGGGGGTTGCGAAAGACCAGGTCGGCCGGGACCAGACCCGCGCGCAGGATGTCCTGGCCGTGGTACACGTCGCGCAGGAACGCGTTGAGCGCCCGCAGGCGTTGGCGCAACCCGTCGGCCAACCGCCGCCAATCTTCGGACGGGATGATCCGGGGGATGATGTCGAACGGGATCAGGCGCTCGGTGCCCGCGCCCTCCCCGGACACGGCGAAGGTGATGCCCAGGCGATGGAACAACAGGTCCGCTTCTTTGCGTTTCTGCTCGACCCGCGACGACGGCGTGGTCTCCAGCCAGTCGGCGAACGCGCGATAGTGCGGGCGGACGTCGCCGTCGGGGGTGCGCATCTCATCGACAACGTCTCTCGGGGGCGAAGTCGGCGGGCGGGCTCCTGAAGAGTTCCCGATCATGCCGCAAGCAGTTACGGCCAATCTAATACAAGTGCGGGTCCTCTGGCAACCCATCAATTGACGCGTTTTCGCGAAGTTGCTACAATCGCGCCTCATTCTATCGAGCAGCCTGAACCCTTGCGTGACCAAGGACGGTAGCCCTTCATGAACATTCACGAGTTCCAAGCCAAACAGTTGTTCGCCAAGTTCAACGTGCCGGTGCCGCGAGGTCGGAAAACCGACGTCGTTGATGAGGCCAAGGCGATCGCCGATGAACTGGCCGCTCCGATCACGGTGGTCAAAGCCCAAATCCACGCGGGGGGACGGGGCAAGGCAGGGGGCGTCAAGCTCGCCAAGTCGCGCGACCAGGTCGAACCCCTCGCGCGCGAGATCCTCGGCAAGACCCTGGTCACGCCCCAGACCGGCCCGCAGGGCAAGGTCGTCAAAAAGCTGTTGATCGAAGAGGGCGTGAGCATCGGCCACGAGTTCTACCTGTCACTGGTGGTGGACCGCGCGTCCGCGTCCATCGCGGTGGTGGCGAGCCGAGAGGGCGGCATGGAGATCGAAGAGGTCGCGGCCCACCATCCCGAGAAGATCATCAAGGTCTTCATCGACCCCACGATCGGGTATCAGCCCTTTCACGGCCGGCGCGTGGCCTTCGCCTTGGGCCTGCCCAAAGACACGGTCAACGCCTTCATGAAGTTGCTGGGCTCGTTGTACGCGCTGTTTACGGCCAAGGACGCGTCGTTGGTGGAGATCAATCCCTTGGTCCTGACCACGGACCAGAAATTCATCGCGCTCGACGCCAAGATGAACTTCGACGACAATGGCTTGTTCCGACAGGACGACGTGCGCGCGTTTCGCGACCTCGATGAAGAGGAGCCGTTGGAAATCAAGGCGTCCGAGCACAACCTCAACTACGTCAAACTCGACGGCACGATCGGATGCATGGTGAACGGGGCCGGCCTGGCCATGGCCACGATGGACGTGGTGAAACTGGCGGGCGGCGCGCCGGCCAATTTCCTCGACGTGGGCGGCGGCGCGACCAAAGATACGGTCAAGGAGGCCTTCGGCATCTTGATGGCCGACCCCAACGTCAAAGGCGTGTTCGTGAACATCTTCGGAGGCATCGTCCGCTGCGAGCGGATCGCGGGCGGGATCATCGACGCCACGCGGGAAGTGAACTTGCGCGTGCCCTTGGTGGTGCGGTTGGACGGCACCAATGCCGACGAGGGCAAGAAGATGCTGGGCTCGTCGGGGCTGAATCTGGAGGTAGCCGGTACGATGTGGGAAGGCGCGCAGCGAATTGTCTCCTTGTCCGGGGGAGCCGCGCGATGAGCATCCTGGCCAACAAAGACTCGCGGGTCATCGTGCAGGGGCTCACCGGGCGCGAAGGGGGATTCCACGCGGACCAGTGCCTGGCGTACGGCACCAAGGTCGTGGGCGGGGTGACGCCGGGCAAGGGCGGCACGATCTGGATCGGCGAAACCTCGGGCAAAAAAGCGCCGGTCTACGACACGGTGCGCCAGGCGGTCGAGGATACCGGGGCGAACGTCTCGCTCATCTTCGTGCCGCCCGCGTTCGCGGCCGACGCGATCTTGGAAGCGGCCGACGCCGAGATGCCGCTCATCATCTGTATCACCGAAGGCATCCCGGTGTTGGACATGATGCGCGTGAAACGCGCGCTCGCAGGGAAGGCCTCGCGGCTGATCGGTCCGAATTGTCCGGGGGTCATCACGCCGGGCGAGGCCAAGATCGGCATCATGCCGGGCTTCATCCATCGCCCGGGCGCGGTCGGCGTGGTCTCGCGCAGCGGCACGTTGACGTACGAAGCGGTGTGGCAGGTCACGCAACGCGGTCTGGGCCAGAGCACCTGCGTCGGCATCGGCGGCGACCCCCTCAACGGCACGAACTTCATCGATTGCCTGCAGATGTTCGAACGGGATCCCGACACCGAAGCCATCGTGATGATCGGCGAGATCGGCGGCGACGCGGAGGAGCAGGCTGCGTCGTACATCTCCCGGTTCGTCAAGAAACCCGTGGTGGGATTCATCGCCGGTATCACCGCGCCGCCGGGCCGGCGCATGGGCCACGCGGGCGCGATCATCTCCGGCGGGGTGGGGAGCGCGGCGGACAAGATGGCCGCGCTCGAGAACGCGGGGGTGACCGTGGTCAGGAATCCGGCCTTGATCGGTGACGCGGTCGAGACGTTGGTCGGAAGGGGCGCGCGACGGGTTTCCACCAAGGCGCGGCCTCGGCGCCCGGTTGCGGCGCGCGCGACCCGCGCGAGGGTCGCAACGTCCGGGCGATCGCGGGGACGCGGGCGAGGGAGGAGCGGTCGATGAAGGTCCATGTCCTGGTCGCGATGACCGCCGTGCTCCTGGCGGGGTGGGGCTGGCTCTGGCCGTCCAAGGGAGGAGCCGAAAGCGCGCGCCCGATCAGCGTGGGCCAGGAGGCCCCCGACTTCACGCTGAACGATCAGAACGGAGTGCCCGTGACGCTGAGTGAGTTCCGCGGAGAACAGACCGTGGTGTTGTATTTCTATCCCAAAGACGACACGCCGGGATGCACCAAACAGGCGTGCAGCTTCCGCGACGACCTGGCGCGATTCCAGGCGCTCAACGCCCGCGTGTTGGGCGTGAGCGTGGACGGGTTGGACGCGCACCGCGCGTTCGCAGAAAAATACAAGCTCACCTTCCCGATCCTCAGCGACGAGGATCATCGCGTCAGCCGCGCGTACGGGGTCTTGAGCGGGTTCGCGGGATTTACCTACGCAAAACGCACCACGTTCGTGATCGACCCGAACGGCGTGATTCGCCGTATCTTCACCGACGTCGACCCCAACGACCACGCCGCGGAACTCCTTCAGTATCTGAAGACCACGCTCGCCTCGAATCCCACCGAAGGTTAGTCGGATGTCCCGAGCGTTGGGCTGCAGAGCCTGTCAGACGCCCCGCGAAAGCGGAGGCTGTTCAGGAATGCGTCAGATGCCAGGCGGCGCGAGAACCGGAGGGAGTCAAGCTACCGCCGCCGGTGGTGTCGGCAGACTGCGTCTGATGACGCACCGGAAAGCGCACCGCGCAGATTTACCGCGCTGGGAATGGTCCCTTCCGCACGCTTGGCGAAGCAAGCGCAGCGCCAACGCAGCAGATGACCATTCCCGGACAGCCTCGTAGTTCGTGCTCGTCATTGGGTTATCGTCGGGCACCTCCGTCGATGGCATCGATGCGGCCCTCACCGACATCACCGGGACCGGTTCCCGCGTCCGCATCAAACTGGTGGCCTATCGCACCGTTCCGTACCCGCGCGGCGTTCGTGAGCGCGTGCTGGCACTCCAGTCGCCGTCCGGTCGCCCGATCGAAGAGATCTGCCGGCTCAACGCGTATCTCGGCGAGCTGTTCGCGGACGCGGCCCGCCGGATTGCCGAGGCCGCGAGGGTGCCGCTTGGCCGCGTGGCGCTGATCGGCTCGCACGGCCAAACTGTCGCGCACCAACCGGTTCCGGTTCGCGAAGGCCGGTTCCGGGTCGCCTCCACGCTCCAAATCGGGGAACCCGCGGTCATCGCGGAGCGGACCGGCGTCACGACCATCGGCGACTTTCGACCGCGCGACATCGCGGCAGGCGGGCAGGGCGCGCCGGTCACGCCGTTGATCCATCATCATTGCTTCGCGCATGCCCGCCGTAACCGGCTGGTGGTCAACCTCGGCGGGATCACGAACGTCACGTGGCTGCCCGCTGGCCCGCGCGGGGCCGGTGCCGGCCGGATCCAGGCGTTCGACACGGGTCCGGGCAACATGCTCATCGACGGTCTCATGGAACGGTTCACGCGGGGCCGCGAGGTCATGGATCGGTCCGGTCGCGCCGCCGGCGGCGGAACCGTCGCGGACGATCTGCTCCGGACCTTGCTGCGGCACCCGTTCCTGCGCCGTCGCCCGCCGAAAACCACCGGGCGCGAGACGTTCGGCGCGGATCTGATCGAACGGATCGTCCGCGACGCGGCCCGCGCGCAGATCAAGCCCCGCGACGTCCTGGCCACGGTCACCGCGTTCACGGCCCGTTCGATCGCCCAGGCGTACGAGCGGTTTCTGCGGCCCTCGGGACTCGTGCACGACGTGATCGTGGGGGGCGGCGGCGCGTACAACGCGACGCTGTTGGCCGAACTGCGACGGGCCTTTCACCCGGCGTCGGTGGGAACCATGGCCGCCCACGGCGTCGCCCCCAAAGCCATCGAGGCCATGGCGTTCGCGTTGTTGGCCTACCTCGCGGCGCGCGGTGAACCCAACAACGTCCCCTCCGCGACCGGCGCGAAACGGGCCGTGGTGATGGGAAAACTTATTCCGGGTTAGGATGTTCCGATGCCCGGAAACCCGCGCCTCTCTTGACATAGGGTTGCCCCGTCGTTAGAATGGGGTCGAACCCTCCGGCCAGGTTTTCACGGCCGGTTCCATCCGCAGGAGGCCCGAATGTTCGAACGTTTCACCGATCGAGGCAGAAAAATCATCATCCTCGCGAGGGAAGAGGCCGAACGCCACCAGAACGACTACCTGGGGACGGAGCACCTGGTCCTGGCGATCCTCCGTGAAGGTGATGGCGTTGCGCTGGCGGTGATCAAGAAGATGGGGCTGTCTCCGGAGCAGGTCCGCTTGGAGATCGAGCGCAACCTGCCGAGCGGCGGCAGCACCATGACGTTCGGCGAGATTCCGTTCACGCCCCGCGTGAAGAAAGTCATCGAGTTTTCCATCGAGGAGGCCAAACTCCTCGGACACAACTATATCGGGAGCGAACACCTCCTGCTCGGCCTGTTGCGCGAGGAGGAGGGCATGGGCGGGAAGATCCTCCGCAGCCTGGGGGCGAACCTGCTCACGGCCCGCCAGCTCACCATCAATCTGCTCAAGAAAAACGTCCCGCGCGAGAAGGACAAGAAGAGCAACACGCCCGCGCTCGACGAGTTCGGTCGCGACCTGACCCAGCTCGCCACCGAAGGCTCGCTGGACCCCGTCATCGGCCGCACCGACGAGATCGAACGCGTGCTGCAGATTCTCTGCCGTCGGACCAAGAACAACCCGGTCCTGATCGGCGAGTCCGGCGTGGGCAAGACCGCGATCGTGGAAGGCCTCGCGCAGCGGATCGTGGCGTCGGAGGTCCCGGACAACCTGCTCAACCGGCGGGTGATCGCCTTGGACCTCGGATCGCTGGTGGCGGGCACCAAGTATCGCGGGCAGTTCGAAGAGCGACTCAAGGTGGTCATGAAGGAGATCGTGAGCGCGGGCAACGTCATCATCTTTATCGACGAGTTGCACACGCTGGTGGGCGCCGGCGCGGCCGAGGGCTCGATCGACGCCTCCAACATGCTCAAACCCGCGTTGGCGCGCGGCGAGATCCAGTGCATCGGCGCCACCACGCTGGACGAGTACCGTAAGCACATCGAGCGCGACGCGGCCCTGAAGCGACGGTTCCAGCCGATCCACGTGCACCCGCCGAGCATCGATGAGACCATCAAGATCATCCGCGGCTTGAAGGACCGGTACGAGGATCACCACGGCATCACCATCACCGAAGACGCGGTGGTGGAGGCGGTACGCCTGTCCGACCGCTACATCACCGACCGGTTCTTGCCGGACAAGGCGATCGACGTGATCGACGAAGCGGGTTCGCGGGCCAAGCTGCTCAACTACGCGTTGCCCACCGAGTTGCGGGGGTTGGAGCAGGAGTACAAGCGGGTCGCGAAGGAAAAGGACGTCGCGATCAAAGCGCAGAACTTCGAGGAAGCGGTCAAGCTTCGCGAGGAGGAAGAGCGCCTCAAGAAGATGCTGGAAGACTCCAAACGCGAGTGGAAGCGAACCCAGGAGAAACAGCGGACCAACATCACGAAGGAGGAAGTGGCGTTCGTAGTGGCCAAGATGACCGGCATTCCGCTGTACAAGCTGGAAGAAGAGGAGTCCAAGAAACTGCTCCAGATGGAAGAGGCGCTGCACAAACGCGTGGTCGGGCAGGAAGAGGCGATCACCGCCGTGTCCAAGGCCATCCGCCGCGCCCGCGCGGGACTCAAAGGCGAGCGTCGCCCCATCGGGTCGTTCGTCTTCCTGGGGCCGACCGGGGTGGGGAAGACCGAGTTGGCTCGCACGCTGGCCGAGTTTCTCTTCGACGACCCGGACGCGTTGATCCGGATCGACATGTCCGAGTACATGGAGCGCTTTGCGAGCTCGCGCTTGGTCGGCGCCCCTCCGGGATACGTGGGGTACGAAGAGGGCGGCCAGTTGACCGAGAAGGTCCGGCGGCGGCCGTATTCGGTGGTGCTGTTCGATGAAATCGAAAAGGCGCACCCCGAGATCTTCAACATGTTGCTCCAGGTTTTGGACGACGGCGCGCTGACCGACAGCCTGGGGCGGAAGGTGGACTTCAAGAACACGGTGATCATCATGACCTCCAACGTGGGCGCGCGGATGATCGACAAGGGCGCGTCGCTGGGGTTCCGGAAGGCCAGCGAGCAGGGCGAGGTCGTCCGTATGAAAGACGACGTGATGACCGAGTTGAAGAAGACCTTCAACCCCGAGTTCCTGAATCGCATCGATGAGATCGTGGTGTTCCACCCGCTGTCCAAGGAACACCTCGTGAAGATCGTGGATATCTTGACCGACGAGGTCAACCACCGGTTGACGGAAAAGGGTATCCAAATCGAACTCGACGAGGACGTCAAGAAGTGGCTCATCGAAGAGGGGTACCAGCCGCTCTACGGCGCGAGGCCGATGCGTCGCTGCGTCCAGCGGCACATCGAAGATCCGTTGTCGGAGGAGTTGTTGCGCGGCCGGTTCAAGGAACAGAAGAGGATCAAAGTCGTGCTCCGCGACAACGCGCCGACGTTTACCGAAGAAGAGGCCATGGCCGGCGTCTGACGACGCGCGGTGGCTCGATGGTGACGACGGAGGGGCGGGGTTGACCCGCCCCTCCGCATTTTTGGGGCGATGCTGATTCTTGGAATTGAAACGTCGTGCGACGAAACCGCGGCGGCGCTGGTTCGAGACGGGGCCATCATCGTGTCCGAGGAACTGGCGAGCCAGACCGGCATCCACGGCCCGTTCGGCGGGGTGGTGCCGGAGCTGGCCTGCCGCGCGCACGTCGAGGTGATCGACGAGCTCGTGGCGCGGACGCTCGACAAGGCCGGGGTGTCGGGAAGCGATGTGGACGCGGTCGCGGTCACGCAAGGCCCGGGCCTGGTGGGCGCGTTGCTAGTCGGCGTGTGTTTCGCCAAGGGGTTTGCCTACGGGGCGGGCCTTCCGCTGGTGGGCGTCAACCATCTGGAAGGGCATATCGTGGCGCCGTTGTTGTCGGGCCAACCGATCCAGTACCCCGCGATCGCCCTGATCGTGTCGGGCGGCCACACGCACCTCTACTACGTCGAATCCTTCGGGAAATACCGGCTGGTGGGTCGCACCATCGACGATGCGGCCGGCGAGGCGTTCGACAAAGGCGCGTCGTGCCTCGGCCTGGGGTTTCCCGGCGGCCCCGCCATCGACCGTCTTGCACGAACCGGCGATCCCGCCCGGTTCCGGTTTCCGCGTCCGTTGACCGGACGTACGACGCCGCGAGGGGAGCAGGCTTTCGACGTGAGCTTCAGCGGGCTCAAGACCGCGTTCGTGCAGGCGGTGCGGCGCGCCGGACCCGGGGATGCGGCCTACCCGGACCTTGCGGCCGGCCTCCAGGAAGCCGTGGTCGACGTGCTGGTGGAAAAGACGCTCGCCGCAGCCACAACCTACCGCGTGCCGGGGATCATCGTGGGGGGCGGCGTGGCCGCCAACTCGCGGCTGCGGACCGTGATGAGCGAGCGGGCCGCGGCCGAGGGGTTTGCCCTGGCCATGGCCGAGCCGCGCCATTGCACGGACAACGCCGCCATGATCGCGCTGGCCGCGCTCCAACGGGCGCCCTTCGATCAGCCCTCCGGCTGGGACCTCAACGCCGACCCATCCCTGGCGTTGTAGTAACCACTCACCATGAAGTCGATCTTTATCACCGGAGCGTCCTCGGGCATCGGCGAGGCGCTCGCAGTGCGTTTCGCGGCCCCGGACCGCACCTTGGGTTTGGTGGCCCGGCGAAAGGCCGAGCTCGACCGGGTCGCGGAACAGTGCCGGGCGCGCGGCGCTACGGTCTCGGTCTTTCCCGCTGATGTCCGGGACGCGGCAGCGGTTGACGCCGCGGCCCGGACGTTCCTCCGGGCTGCGGGCTCGGTGGACGTGGTGATCGCGAACGCCGGAGTCAGCCGCCGCGACAACGAAGCACGCAGCGGAGCCGACCTTTCCCGCGAAATCATCGAGACGAATCTGCTGGGCGTCATCTACACGTTCACACCATTTATCGCCGGCATGGACCAAGCGGGATCCGGCTCCCTAGTGGCGATTTCCAGCGTGGCGGGATTTCGCGGTCTCCCCAACGCCGGCGCGTATTCAGCTTCCAAGGCCGCGGTCAACACCTGGATGGAAAGCCTTCGCGTGCGGCTACGCGGCTGCGTGCACGTCATGACCGTGTGTCCCGGGTTTGTCGCCACCCCGATGACCGCCTCCAACCGCTTTCGCATGCCCTGGCTCCTGACCGCGGAGGACGCCGCGGCGCGGATCGAACGTGGCATTCAACGAAAGCAAGCCGTGCTGACATTTCCCGCGCCCATGGCTGGCCTCGTCGCCATCGCCCACCTGCTGCCGCGGCCGCTGTACGAGGTCGTGGCCGCCTGGGCGATGCGTTACCGCGCGGAACTCCTGAAAAAACAACCGCCCACGAATCGTTAGGTAGAGCGACACGATTCACAAACTGCTCTGGAGGTCGTGGCGGCACAGCGGTTGAATGCCGCAGAACGTTTGGTATAGACTAGCTTTGCGCACCCCTTCCCTCGGAGGTGTCCTGTGGCACCACGAGATGTGTCGCTGGCCCTTCTGCTGTTGTCTGTCGCCCTGTTCGTTCTCGCCACGTATGCTGCGCGCGCACGTCTGATCTTTTCGAGTGCCGGGACGGTGGTGTTCTTGACCGCCGTCTTGGCGTTCTTTTCGAACTGGCCCCCTCTGCAAGTCCGCGGCGAAGTCCCTGCGTCAGGATTCCCGCGCCTCGGCCAGAAGCCGGCCGAAGCCTACACGACGGAGGAACTGGCCTATTTCGGGGAGCTCATCATTTTCGGAGAAGTAGGCACGCTCCGCGGCCAGGGCAAAGGGCAGTGTCCCTTGTGTCACGCGTTTCGGCCGGAGGATGTCCCGCAACGGGCGCCAAACTTAGCGGGTATCACCAGACGCGCGGCGGAGCGGATCAAAGAGTCTCGGTATCTGAACCCAGATACGGTCCAGACCGAGTCGTTCAAGGGGAGCGGTCGGGCGCGCACGGCGGATGAATACATCGCCGAGTCCCATATCTGTACGAACTGTTATGTCGCGGAAGGGTACGGCGTCAAAGGCTCGAACGACCGCGAGAGCCCAATGGCAATGGATCACGTGCCGCCGATCGGCCTGAACGTCGACGAGATGATCGCGGTCCACACGTTTCTATATGTCCACGACGGGGAGGTTCCACCGTCTCCCGCGCAGATTCGAGCGGATCACCAGCGCTTTCTCCCGCCTGGGTGGCGCGCGGCGGATGGCTCGACAGCCTCCCTCGGGGCACCTCCGAGTCCTGTCGTCGTGACTGGAACGGACACTCCAGAGCGCATAATCGCCAATCTGGGCTGCGGAGACTGTCATACCATTCCCACGACTGCCTATCGGAATGGCTCTTCCGGGCCGGTGTTGATTGCCAAGACCACGGCCCCCGCACGCATCGCGTCTGCGGAGTACCAGACGAGTGTAAAGACGGGCAAGGCGCATGCGACGACGCCCAAGGAATACATTATTGAGTCGATCATGCATCCCAGCGCGTATATCCCCTCGGCGTTCGTCGACATGAAGAATGCCGACATGTCGATCATGCCGGGTTATTCGGGCAAGCTGACCTTCGAGGCCGCCGACAAATTGGCTGATTTTCTGCTGTCCATCGACGAGGGAGCGGCGGCGAGAGACGGCATCGTGGTTGATCATGAGGGGAGGAAGGGCTGAGCCCCTGGGGAGGGTACGATGCCGCTGAGAAACGTGCCTCCGGTCATCTCGCTGGTGATGGCAGCTGTTGCCTGGTACCGCTACTACATTGTTTCCGGCCTCATTCTTGTCGGCATGGTGCTCCTCGTGTTGCCGGCTTTTTGGGCCGTTGATGCGCCTCCTGCGGGTGCCACAGATCAGACATCGATGCGCGAACAGCAGCCCGATCCAATATCCGCCACAGGGAAGGATGTCTACTTCAAGATTGAGGGGCCGATCTCGGGTTTCCCAGCCCCACATCTGACCGCTCGCGACTATCCTCAAATCCCTCTGCCGTGGCCCCTTAGCGAGAGTCGGATCGTGATGTGGGTGCTCGGCCAACAGCATCTGTATTTCGGGGCGTTCGTGCTGGGGGCTTTGTTCTGGATCATGGGCCTGGAATTGCGTGGCGTGCTCGCACGGAAGGCGGATGCGGCTTAACGATACGACGGTGCGGCCCAAGATGTGTTGGGCCTCGTGGTCCTGGCGGTTTCCGGGGCCGCGATCTCGGGGGCGGTCTTGTTGTTGGCGTTCGTGTCCTTGTACCCGGACTTCGCGAAATATCTGATCGGGGTGTTCCGGCCGTTTGTCTGGATCTATGGGCTGTTGTTCATCGCGTTCAGCCTGGCGATCTATCTCTACTACTACTTGTGGCAGCGGATGGCAGCAGGATCCGCGAAATGGATCCACGCGACGTTGGGCGTTGTCGTTAACGTAATGGGCAACGCGATCATGATGATCGGCAACTCCTGGGGGACCTTTATGATGTCGCCAGCCGGCGTGGATACGCACGGCCGGTCTTTGGGGAATTATGCAGGTGTCTTGCACAATGCGCTGTGGAATCCATTGAATGTGCACCGATTTGCGAGTCACCTCATCTTTGGCGCCATTGTTATCGCGGCCTATGCGGGTTATCGTGCGTTGAAGGCCAAGAGCGCTGATCAGGGGGACTTCTATAACTGGATGAGTCAGACGGCGTTTCTCGCTCTGCTCCTTGTCCTGTTTACGGTTCCTTTTGGCGGCTACTGGTTGCTGCGAGAAATCTATTTGTACAGACAGCAAATGTGGATTACGTTGACCGGCGGGCTATTGGCTTGGCTCATCGTGATTCTGGTCCTGCTGATGGCCATATTGTTCCTGGCCATCAATTACTATCTCTGGCGGAGAATCGGGTCTTCCCCTGGCGGCGTCTCGTACCAGCCCCATGCGAAATGGATCTTCTTGATCCTCGCGCTATGTGCCATGGTCTATATCAGCCCACATACGCTGGTGATGCGGGCCGCCGAGCTCGTTGCGATCGGAGGCCAGCAGCATCCGGTGGTCGGAAACTATGGCACCGAGGCATCCAAGCAGGCTGCCGTGAATGTCATGATGGCGGTCACGATATGGTCGTTGCTGATGTGGTGGCGAAGTCGGTACGAGCTAAAGCCTGGCCGATCCTCGCTGGACGTGATTCTGATTGCTCTGTTCGTGGCCGGTGCGGCCAATATCATCTGGCTGTCAATCATCGGGTACTTCATTCCCGCAAACGTCCGGGTCGGGCAGTCGGTTCCCATATTCATGACGACCCTTCACCTCATCGTCGTGGGATCGCTCTTAACGTTCGCGAGGGTTTATGGGGCCAAAGCGCTGGGCCCCAGAGCATCGGGACCCCTGACGTGGAAGGGCTATCTCGCGGTGCTCACGATGGCTGCGGCGATCACCTGGCTCATGGGCCTCGGGGGGTACCTACGATCGTCGGTGCGTCTATTCTGGCACGCGATGGAGATATTTCGTGATGCCTCGCCGTGGGCCTTTACCCACACGATAGGAGTCATGGGGAATGTGATCACCTTCAACGCATTGCTCTTCTGGGGCATTCTGATCGTCATCATCTGGCTGAAACAGTGGGAGCCAAGCGCCGCGCAGAACCGCAATGTCCGATACCGGCAGAGATCGAGTGCGACCGACACACCGTCTTCAGCGGTCACTTGACGGCGTGGTGAGCCGCCGCTCGGAGAAATTGGAGATTCGCTGGTGGTTAGCGGTGCCCAGTCGGGCATCGCTCAACGCCGAAGTGTTTGGTTGAACGCGTCGTGCTGACCGCTTTCCTTGGAGGTGTCCCATGACACCACGGGATGCGCCGCTGGTCCTTCTGCTGGCAGATGAAGTCCTGCTGCTGGTGTCGGCTGTTGTCCTGCTCGTCATCGCCGCGTGGGGCCCTCGCGCGCGCAGGCGAAAATACCTGTACATCGCTTCCGGTCTCGTCGTTGCCGGCTTAGTGCTCTTCATGTTGGCGGCGTTACCACCTCCGTCTGATTATGGGTACCCTCCAGGCTCCAGCAGCGGTCAGGCAGGAACGGATGTCTATTTCAAAATCGAGGGTCCGATCTCGGGTCCACCAGCCCCCCGCCTGACTGATCGCGACTATCCTCAAATCCCTCTCCCATGGCCACTTGGCGAGAGTCGGGTTGTGATGTGGGTTCTCGGCCAACAGCATCTCTATTTCGGGGCATTCGTGCTGGGGGCCTTGTTCTGGATCATGGGCCTGGAGTTGCGGGGGTTGCTGGCGCGAAAGCCGGATGCGGCTCAACGCTACGACAGGGCGGCCCAGGACGTGCTGGGCCTCGTTGTGTTAGCGGTATCCGGGGTCGCGATCTCTGGCGCGGTGTTGCTGTTGGCGTTCGTGTCCTTGTACCCGGACCTCGCCAAGTATCTGATCGGGGTGTTCCGGCCATTTGTCTGGCTCTATGGGCTCCTGTTCATCGCCTTCAGCGTGGCGATCTATCTCTACTACTACATGTGGCGGCGAATGGCGGCAGGCTTCTCCAAGTGGATCCACGCGACTCTTGGCGTGGTCGTCAATGTGGTAGGGAACGTGATCATGATGATCGGCAGCTCCTGGGGGACCTTTATGATGTCGCCGGCCGGGGTTGATGAACGCGGCCAATTCTTGGGGAGCTACATCAACCTGTTGCATCACGCGTTGTGGAACCCCTTCAATGTGCACCGGTTTGCGAGCCATCTCATCTTCGGCGCAGCCGTCATCGCGGCTTATGCGGGTTATCGCACGCTCAAGGCCGAGACCGAGGATCAAAGGACTCTGTATAACGGGATGTGCCAATCAGCAGTCCTGGCCCTGTTCTTCGTCCTGGTGACGGTGCCATTCGGCGGCTATTGGCTGCTGCGCGAAATCTATGCGTACCGGCAGCAGATGGGCATCACTCTGCTCGGCGGCCTATTGGCCTGGATCAGCATTGTCCGAGTCCTCCTTGTGGGCATTCTGTTTCTTGTCGTCAATTACTTTCTTTGGCGGACAATTGAGTCCACCCCGGGAGGGGCACGGTACCGACCCCATGCGAAGTGGATTTTCGTAATTCTTACAATTGCCTTCATTGTCTACATGACCCCCCATACGTTGGTCATGAGGGCGGCCGAACTGAAAGCCATAGGAGGTCAGCAGCATCCCATCATCGGGAACTACGGCGTCGAGTCGTCCAAGCAGCCGGCCGTGAACATCATGATCGTTGCCTCGATGTGGTCCGTGCTGATCCTGCGGCGGAGTCGGTACGAGCTGAATCCTGGCCGATCGGCGATCGACGCGGCGCTGATCGGCCTCTTCGTGGTCGGTAGTGCGAACATTATCTGGCTTGGAATCATCGGGTATTTCATCCCGGCGAACGTGCGGGTCGGGCTGTCGGTTCCGATGGTGCTAACAACGCTCCACGTCGTGATCGCGGGCGCGCTCTTAACGCATGCACGGGTTTATCACGCCAAACCGCTGAGCCAGCGGGCGGCCTGGGGACCACTGTCATGGAAGGGCTATCTCGCGGTGCTCGCGACAGCTGCGGTGGTCACCTGGCTCGTGGCAATCGGGGGCTATCAGCGATCTACCGTGCGGCTGTTCTGGCATGCGATGGAGATCGTTCGTGACAACTCGCCGTGGGCCTTTACCCACACGATTGGCTTGATGGGAAATGTGATCGCCTTCAACGCATTGCTCTTCTGGTCGATTCTCTTCTTCCTCGTGTGGCTGAGTAGGGCGGGAGAAGGTCCTTCAGCAGTTGGTTCTGAAGAGCTTGTGTCCGCGAACAAGGGGCTGGTCGCTGTGAAGCGCTAAGGGCGCGCTCCAGTGACCCGAGCGTTCCAACCTCGTTGGTCCGAGGAACACCCAATGCCGATCTGGGAATCATTCTGGATTCGGGGATTCATCCCGGTTCAATTCCTCCTTGTACTGTTGTTCGCGTTCTTGGTATTCGTTGCCGCGAAGCCGATTCTCCGACGTTTCAATATGCACATCACGGCCTTTTGGCAGGCGCTTCTAGTCTGGTTCACCGGCTACGCAATCTTCAAGTTCGTGGTCGTCCCGCCGCTGCCGTCGCACATGTTTTACCAGTACATGGGCGTCATCGCCGCGGCGACGTTTCTGTGGGTGTCGGCGACCGACGACTCGTGGAACGAGTGCAAACACACGGTGCTGTCGCTGTTGGGCGGGCGAACGCCAGGGTGGAGGGTAGCCCGAGCGCTCCTGTTCACATCGGCGCCGGTTCTGGTCGCGATGAATCTCCATGATTCACTGACGCCGAAGTTTCCGGAGCCGGTCGAGCTGCGCACCTGGGGCGGCGCCCCGCCGAACAGCATTCTCGTGGACGATGCGTGGTTTACGCTGAGTGAGGAACGAAACCCCTTCCGTGTCGATGAACTTGGCAGGTATTCCGATACGGTGCAGAGTCAGCGCAGCGATGCGGACCCTTGGAATTCGAACGCAATCCCGTACCTGCGCTACGTCCGTGAGGGAGGGGTGCTCTATTTTCAAGAGTGCCACTATTGCCGCGGAGCCGCCCTGGATGGTCGGGGGATTTTCAGCAACACGATGATGCCCTTACCGGGTAACTTTTCCGATTCCGGGTTAATTGCCCAGCGCCAGGAATCCTACCTATTTTGGCAAATCTACGCTGGTGGGATTGGAATGCCCATCGAGACTTTTCCGTGGGCGCAGACTATGCCCGCTTATCGAGAAGTGCTGAGTCCGCACGACGCCTGGAAGGTCATCCTGTTCCTATACTGGGCTACCGGATACGAGCCTCGGACCTGGAATTGAGCGACGCCTAGCGGACTAGGCCGTTCGGCCATAGGTCTCCCGGGTCATTGACAGGGATACGGGCAATACATTAGAAAGCGGGCTCTACTTTCCTGTTCCGGAGCCCCACAATGTCGCGTGAGGACTGACTATGGCCGCTAAAACCGCAAAAATCCTCTACACACATACCGACGAAGCACCAATGCTGGCGACGTATTCGTTTCTGCCGATCGTCAACGCGTTTACCAAGGCCGCGGGCGTGGCGGTTGAAAAACGCGACATCTCGCTGGCGGGCAGAATCATCGCGAGTTTCCCCGAGTATCTGACCGACAGCCAGAAGCAGTCGGATGATCTGGCCGAGCTGGGCAAGCTGGCCCAGACGCCCGAGGCCAATATCATCAAGCTGCCCAACATCAGCGCGTCGATCCCGCAGATGAAGGCGGCGATCAAGGAATTGCAGGCGCAGGGCTACAAGTTGCCGGAGTATCCTGAAGATCCCAAGAACGACAAAGAGAAAGACATCAAGGCGCGCTACGACAAGATCAAGGGCAGCGCGGTCAACCCGGTGTTGCGGGAAGGGAACTCGGACCGCCGGGCTCCGCTCTCGGTCAAGCAATACGCCAGGAAGCACCCGCACAAGATGGGGCCGTGGACCCCGGACTCCAAGACCCACGTGACGCATATGACCAAGGGCGATTTCCGCTCCAACGAGAAATCGACCACCCTCACCGAGGCCACGGACGCGCGCATCGAGTTCGTGGATCAAAGCGGCAAGGTCACGGTGCTCAAGGCCAAGACGCCGTTGCAGGCCGGCGAAGTGATCGACACCACGTTCATGAGCCGCCGCGCGTTGCGCGAGTTCCTTGAGGCGCAGATCGAAGACGCCAAGCAGCAGGGCGTGCTGTTCTCGATCCACCTCAAAGCCACCATGATGAAGGTCTCGGACCCCAAGATCTTCGGGCACGCGGTGTCCGTGTTTTTCAAGGACGTGTTCGACAAACACGCGGCCGTGTTCCAGAAATTGGGCGTGGACCCGGACAACGGCCTGGGCGATCTTTACGCCAAGATCAAGACCTTGCCGGATGCCGAGCGCGCCGCTATCGAAGCCGACATCAAAGCCGTGTATGCGAAGCGGCCCGCCATGGCCATGGTCAACTCGGACAAGGGCATCACCAACTTGCACGTGCCCAGCGACATCATCATCGATGCCTCTATTCCGCCGGTGATTCGCGACTCGGGGAAAATGTGGGGGCCAGACGGCAAGCTGCACGACACCAAGGTGGTGATCCCCGACAGCAGCTACGCCGGTGTGTATCGGGAAGTCGTGGAGTTTTGCAAAAAGCACGGAGCGTTTGACCCACGCACCATGGGCAGCGTGCCCAACGTGGGCCTGATGGCGCAAGCCGCGGAGGAATACGGCTCGCACGACAAGACCTTCAAATCTCCCGGCAACGGCACGATCCGCGTGGTCAGCGCGTCCGGGCAGACCTTGCTGGAACACCAGGTCGAAGAAGGGGACATCTGGCGGATGTGCCAGGTCAAGGACGCGCCGATCCAGGATTGGGTCAAGCTGGCCGTCAATCGCGCCAAGGCCACGGGCGCGCCCGCCGTGTTCTGGCTGGACAAGAACCGGGCGCACGACGCGGAGCTGATCAAGAAGGTCAACAAGTATTTGCCGAATCACGACACCAAGGGCCTGGACATCAAGATCATGTCGCCGGCCGAGGCCACGCGGTTCTCGCTGGAGCGGATGAAAGAGGGGAAAGACACGATTTCCGTGACTGGGAACGTGCTGCGCGACTACCTCACCGACCTGTTTCCGATCTTGGAGATCGGCACCAGCGCCAAGATGCTCTCGATCGTCCCGCTGTTGAACGGCGGCGGCCTCTTCGAGACCGGGGCCGGCGGTTCAGCGCCCAAACACGTGCAGCAGTTTCAGGAAGAGGGGTACTTGCGGTGGGATTCGCTCGGCGAATTTTTGGCGCTGGCCGCGTCACTCGAACATCTGAGCAAAGTGTCGAATAACCCGACCGCGAAGATCTTGGCGGACACGCTCGATAAAGCCAACGCCAAGTTCCTGGAAAGCAACAAGTCGCCGGCGCGCAAAGTGGGAGAGATCGACAACCGCGGGAGCCACTTTTACCTCGCGATGTACTGGGCGCAGGCCCTGGCCGAGCAGACTGACGATAAGAACCTGCAAGCCACGTTCGCCAAAGTCGCCAAACAGCTCCAGGAGAACGAAGCCAAGATCAACGCAGAACTGCTTGGCGCCCAAGGCAAGCCGGTGGACATTGGCGGGTACTACCACCCCGATTCGCAGAAGACTTCCAAAGCCATGCGCCCGAGCCCGACGCTGAACGCGATCGTGGACGCGATTGCGTAACGGGGCAGCGCCCAAGACGTCGACGGACGTCCAATAGCCTTCGATAAGAGCCTGAGCCGGGATGACATCCGGGCTCAGGCTCTTTGTTTCCGGCTTCCCAGGCCCCCCCAAGATCCTGGTTAATTAATTAGTTAAGAACGTCCCCGATCTAGAACCTTATGCAATCTTTACCGGAGGTTTATCGCCGCATGATCCGATCCCGGTAGTTTTGGTGTGAGGGCAACAAGAAATCTTGCCTCAAGCCTGGAGGTGACTTCATGGATACCGGGTTCTTCGAGTACGGCTTGGCAGCACTGCTGGGGGGACTGGTCGCAGTGGCGCTCACGATCTGGACCTTTGTCGCCGACGGGATGTCCGGCGGTCTTCGAAAGGGGGAATAGTCGGAAGCAATCGCGCCGTTCGGCCGCTGATGGCCATTCCCTCAAGCCACGCCCACGGCGCCTCAGCCCTTCAAATCTGGAGTCGGCAGCGGCTTGGCTTTCTTCTCTCCGTCTCCGAGGGGATCGACTTCGGACACGGCCTTTCTGAACCCGCGAATCGCCCGTCCCAGGCCTGAGCCGGCCGCCTTGGCCCTCGGCCACGGCCGCGCCTTCGTGCTTGAAGCGCCCGAGCGCGGTGCGCTTGACCGGCTTTTGGCTTGCGTCGAACGGATCGATCTCCACCACCCACCCGAACCGGTTCTCCTCGTTGGCATAGTCGGGGTCCGACAGATCGAAGCGTCGATCGAACAGATGCCAGCCGTAGCCGAATCGGCGGAGATCGCCCACACGTAACTCCCTCCCGAGCCCCGATGTCGCCTTGACCACCTTCCCAACGGTGTGATACTTTGGACCAAGCTTGTTCGGGTGGTGCAGCATGAAGCCCCGGGACTGCGTCTTGGGGCTTTGTCGTATCTAAAGGGGGAATTGTGGGAAACAGTCCGGTCGCTGTGGTTCGAGAGGATATTCGCAACATCGCCATCATTGCTCATGTCGACCACGGGAAAACCACCCTGGTGGATCGCATGCTGCAGCAGGGGGGCGCGTTCGCGGCGCACGAGACCATGGGCGAGCGCGTCATGGACTCCAATGCATTGGAGCGCGAGCGCGGGATCACCATTCTCGCCAAGAACACCGCGGTGCGGTACCAGGCGCCGGGCCAGGCCAAGTCGATTCTGATCAACATCGTGGATACGCCGGGGCACGCGGATTTTTCCGGAGAGGTCGAGCGGGTGTTGACCATGGTGGACGGCGTGCTGTTGGTGGTCGACGCCGTGGATGGGCCCATGCCGCAGACCCGATTCGTGCTCAAGAAGGCGCTGGAACTGCGGCTGCAGCCGGTGGTGGTGATCAACAAGATCGATCGTACCGATGCGCGGCCGGTGGAGGTGGTCAACGAAGTGTTCGATCTATTCGTCGAACTCAACGCGAGCGACGAGCAGTTGGATTTCCCGGTGGTGTACGCGTCGGCCAAGACGGGCGTGGCCTCGCGCGATGTGCATGAGCCGGGGCGCGATTTGATGCCGTTGTTCGAGACCATCATCGACCGCATTCCTCCGCCGCCGGGTGATGACGCGGCGCCGTTGCAGTTGCAAATCACCACCTTGGACTACGATTCCTACGTCGGCCGGATCGGCCTCGGACGCATTGCGCGCGGCACCATTCGGGTCAACGCACCGGTGGCGCGGGTGCGCGGCGATGGCGGGGTCGAGCCGGGGAAAATCACGAAGCTCTTCCTGTTCCACGGGTTGCGTCGCTCCGAAGCCGCCGAGGCGAAGGCCGGGGACATCGTGGGGGTCGCGGGGCTGGAGGAACTGACCATCGGCGACACCTTGACCGCCCCGGAAACTCCGGAGGCGTTGCGGCCGCTCGCCATCGGCGAGCCCACGATCTCCATGGCGTTCATGGTCAATACGTCTCCCTTGGCGGGCAAAGAAGGCAAGTTCGTGACCTCGCGGCATTTGCGCGAGCGCTTGCTCCGCGAGCTGCGGACCAACGTGGCGCTGCGCGTGGAAGAAACCGGGACCACCGACGAATTCTTGGTGTCGGGCCGCGGCGAGTTGCACCTCGCGATCCTGATCGAAACCATGCGGCGCGAGGGGTACGAGTTCGCGGTATCGCGGCCGCAGGTGATTTTCAAGACCATCGACGGTGCGTTGTGCGAGCCCATGGAATCGCTGTATCTCGACGTGCCGGAGCCCTTCGTGGGCGTGGTGATGGAAGGCCTGGGCCCCCGGCGCGCGGAGCTGGAGAACATGGTCAACAGCGGCGACGGGTGGGTGCATCTCGCCTTCGTCATTCCCGCGCGGGGCTTGTTCGGATACCGCAGCGAGTTTTTGACCTCGACCAAGGGCGAGGGGCTGATCAACCATGCGTTCGCCGGGTACCGGCCGTCCAAGGGCGATGTGCCCACGCGCAATCGCGGCGTGTTGGTGGCGCTCGAGCCCGGGGAGTCGGTGACGTACGCGCTGCACAACATCCAGGAACGGGGCGCGCTCTTCATCGGTCCGGGCGAAGCGGTGTATGAGGGCATGGTCATCGGCGAGCACTCGCGTCCCGGCGATCTCATCGTCAATCCGTGCAAGAAGAAGCACCTCACCAACATTCGTTCCTCCACGGCCGAAGACGCGCTGGTGCTGACCCCGCCGCGTCGGCTGTCGCTGGAACAGGCAATCGAGTTCATCGAGGACGACGAGCTGGTGGAAATCACCCCGGAGTCGGTAAGGCTCCGGAAACGGTATTTGAGCGGCGACGAAAGAAAACGCCGGCGGAACGCGGCCTCGGCTTGACCGCTTTGCGCCGGGTGTGTTACACAGACCGATACTTGGCTGACGCACGGGTGACACGACGATGTTGAACGGGGATCTTGAAGAGGGCCTGACGTTCGACGATGTGGTTCTGATCCCTGCGCACTCGACCGTCCTGCCCAAAGACGTCGACACCAGCACCCGCCTCACCAAACGCATCCGCCTCAATATCCCCCTCGTCAGCGCCGCGATGGATACGGTCACCGAAGCGCCGCTCGCGATCGCCCTGGCGCGGGTCGGGGGCATCGGCATCATCCACCGCGTGTTGTCCCCCGAAGCGCAGGCCGCTGAAGTGGGGAAGGTCAAGAAGTCCGAAAGCGGCATCATCACGGATCCCATCACGATCTCGCCCGAGGCGACCATCGGCGAAGCCGTGGCGCTGATGGAGCGGCACGAAATTTCGGGCATTCCGGTCACGGATGAGCGTCGCCTGGTGGGGATCGTCACGCGGCGCGATCTGCAGTTTGAGAAGCGGATGGAGCTCAAGGTCGCTGACGTGATGACCAAAGGCAAGGACCTGGTGACCACGCCCGAAGGCACCACGCTCGAGAGCGCCAGCGCGATCATGCAGAAACACCGGATCGAGAAGCTCCCCATCGTCAACGCGAAGTTCGAGCTCCAGGGTCTGATCACGGTCAAAGACCTCAAGATGACCATCGAGTATCCCAACGCGGCCAAAGACGAACGCGGGCGGCTGCGGGTGGGCGCGGCGGTGGGCGTGGGCCGCGAGGCGCACCAGCGCGTGGACGCGCTGGTGGCGGCGGGCGTGGACGTCGTGGTGGTCGACACCGCGCACGGCCACTCGCAGGACGTGCTCGACATGGTGCAGGCGGTCAAGGCCAAACATCCCCGGTTGGACGTGATCGCGGGCAACATCGCCACCGCGCAGGCGGTGGAAGATCTGGTCAAAGCCGGGGCCGACGCGGTGAAGGTCGGCATCGGTCCCGGCTCGATCTGCACCACGCGCGTGATCGCGGGCGCGGGGGTGCCGCAACTGACCGCGATCGCCAACTGTGCGGCGGTGGCCGACCGACTCGGCGTGCCCGTGATCGGCGACGGCGGGATCAAGTTTTCGGGTGACATTACCAAGGCCATTTCCGCCGGAGCCAGCACCGTGATGATCGGTAGCCTGCTCGCAGGCACCGAAGAGAGTCCGGGAGAGAAGATCCTCTATCAAGGGCGGACGTACAAGCTCTACCGCGGCATGGGGTCGCTGGGTGCGATGGTCAAGGGCGGCAGGGACCGTTACTTCCAGGAAGGCCGGCCCGATGCCAAGTTGGTCCCCGAAGGCATCGAAGGCCGCGTGCCGTACAAGGGCCTGCTTGCGGACATCGCGTACCAATTGGTCGGCGGCCTCCGGTCGGGCATGGGGTATTGCGGGTGCCGCACGATCGATGACTTGCGGCGCAACGGCCGGTTCATCCGCGTGACCGCGGCGGGCCTGCGCGAAAGCCACGTCCACGACGTGATCGTCACGCAGGAGGCTCCCAACTACCGACGCGAATGGGAGCTGTAACCCGGCGCCGTTCATCGCGGCAGATCACTCGTTCCTCGCGTTCCGTTTCACCGCCCACGTCCACCTCCACGTCGCCGGACCAAGCCGTTTCGGCGCCGGCTGATCGCATCCTCATTCTCGATTTCGGGTCCCAGTACACCCAGTTGATCGCGCGCCGGGTCCGGGAAAGCCGCGTGTATTCGGAGATCATGCCGCATCACGCGCCGTTCGCCAGAATCGAGGCGTTCCGGCCCAAAGGCATCATCCTCTCGGGCGGGCCCGCGAGCGTCTATGCTCGCCACGCCCCGTCCATCGACCCGCGCGTGTTGGATTTGGGCGTTCCCATCCTCGGAATTTGCTACGGGATGCAGTTGCTCACGGCCATGCTCGGTGGGCGCGTGGGCCGGGCCGCGCGTCGCGAATACGGGCACGCCGAGGTCGTCATCGACCAACGCGAGGGGTTGCTCGAGCGGGTTCAAGGCGAGCGCGCGATCGACGGCCAGGAGGCGTTCCGGGTGTGGATGAGCCACGGCGATCGCATCGACGCGCTGCCTCCGGGGTTTCACGCAATCGGGCACAGCGCGAATTCTCCGATCGCCGCGATGGCTGATCCGCAGCGGCGAATCTGGGCCCTGCAGTTTCATCCCGAGGTGGAACACACCCCGCAAGGCCGCGCGATCCTCAATCAATTCGTCCACGGGTTGTGCGGCTGCGGGATGACCTGGACCATGGGGTCGTTCCGGAAAGAAGCGGTGGCCGCGATCGAACAAGCGCTCGCGGGGCAGCGGGCCATCTGCGCCTTGAGCGGCGGGGTGGACTCCGCGGTCGCGGCCGCCCTGGTCCACGAAGCGATCGGGGACCGGTTGACCTGCCTCTTCGTGGACAATGGACTCTTGCGCAAGGGCGAGGCCCAACAAGTGATCGCGACGTTCCGGGAGACCATGCACCTCAAGGTGCGTCGCGTGGACGCGAGCGCGCGGTTTCTCGGGAAATTGAAGGGGGTGGTGGATCCCGAGGCCAAGCGACGGATCATCGGCCGCGAGTTCATCCGGGTCTTCGAGGCCGAGGCGGCCAAGATGCGTCGGGCCGACTGGTTGGTCCAAGGCACGTTGTACCCCGACGTGATCGAAAGCGTGTCGGTGCGCGGTCCGTCCGCCACGATCAAGACGCACCACAACGTCGGGGGCTTGCCCACGCGCATGAAATTTCGACTGATCGAGCCGCTGCGAGAGTTGTTCAAGGACGAAGTCCGCCTGTTGGGGGCGGAGCTCGGGGTTCCCGACGGCATTTTGCAGCGCCATCCGTTCCCCGGTCCGGGGCTGGCGGTCCGCATCCTCGGAGCCATCACCCCGGATCGGCTCACGATCCTTCGCGAGGCCGACGCCATCGTGATCGAAGAGATCAAGCGAGCGGGGCTCTACCGGTCGATCTGGCAGGCGTTTGCCGTACTGTTGCCGGTTCGGACCGTGGGAGTCATGGGTGACGAACGCACGTACGACTACGTGGTCGCCATTCGCGCGGTGTCGAGTCTGGACGGCATGACCGCGGACTGGATTCGCCTGCCCCATGACGTGCTGGGGGCGATCTCGGCCCGCATCGTCAACGAAGTGAAGGGCGTGAATCGAGTCGTCTACGACGTCTCTACCAAGCCGCCCAGCACGATCGAGTGGGAATAAAAAGGCCCGGGCAATGCCCGGGCCTTTTGAGTTTACGAGTGTAGGTTAGACCTTAACGACGTTCGCCGCCTGCAGCCCTTTCGGACCATTCACGATTTCGAACTCGACCTCTTGACCTTCGTCCAAAGTCTTGAATCCGTCACCTTGAATGGCTGAAAAGTGCACGAAGACATCGCTGCCTTGGTCCTGCGCGATGAAGCCGTAACCCTTGCTGCTGTTGAACCACTTCACTTTTCCTCTCGCCACTTTCCGTCACCTCCCTTCCATCAGACTGACGCGGTGTTCTGGTACCGAGGCAACGGGAAAAAAAATGCCGCAGCGATTGGAGTGAAGAACCGCTGCGGCTAACCCTTACCCTCGTCCGACCAACAACCCCCTCAAACGTCTGGCAATTCTTATCATGGCGCGGACGGTGGTGTCAAGCGCTCCGGCGCGAGGGATCCCGCCGAACGTCGTGCGGCGTAGGGGCCGCCCACGCGTTGAGGCGCGCGATCCCGCGGGATGCATGGACGAAGATCCCGCGCTCGGGTATGCTGAGTCGCACGATTCCCGGGAGGCGCTCGCGATGGGCAAGCCGAACATCTTGGTGGTGGACGACGATCCCGCGGTGGGCGCGTTGCTCGCCGAAACCGCGACCGCGTCGGGGTATGCCACGGTGGTGGTGACAGACGGCGCGGCCGCGTTGGACCGCATCCGCTCGGGCGAATTTGCGCTCGTGATCACCGACATCCGCATGCCGGGACTCGACGGGATCGAACTGCTCCGCCGGATCAAGGCGTTCGCGCCCGAAGTGGAGGTGATCGTGGTGACGGCCTTGCCGGACGTTGAGCGCGCGAGGGACATGATCCGGCTGGGAGCCTCAGATTTTCTCACCAAACCGTTTCGTTTGGGGGAAGTGCGCTCGAGCGTCACTCGCGCCATCGACAAACACCTGGCGTGGAGAGAGCGCTGGACCCAGCAGCAGGACCTCAAGGCGCAGGTGGAACGCCAGGCGCGCCAAGTCAGAGAGCAACTGGTGACGGCCCAAGAACGGTCCGCCGCGCTGCGCGACCGCCTCGACACGTTACGCGCCGCGTACGACGCCACGATCGAAGGGCTGATGTTCGCCCTCGATTCCCGCGACCGCGCGTCGCTGGGACACAGCCAACGCGTCGCGGTGTTTTCCGAAGAGATCGCGAAGACGCTGGGAGTGAGCGGCGCCGAGTTGGAAGCCGTCCGGCACGGCGCCATGCTCCACGACATCGGGAATATCGCGGTCCCGGACGCGCTGTTGCAGAAAGCGGGCAAGCTGACCGAAGACGAGTGGCCGCACGTGCGCAAACACGCCGAGCAGGGGTATCGCCTGGTCCAGTCGATCCCCTCCCTGGGTCGCGCGGCCGAGATCGTGCGACAGCACCACGAACGGTACGACGGGACCGGCTACCCGCAGGGGTTGGCCAAGGACGCGATCGCGCTGGGAGCGAGGATTTTCGCGGTGGCCGACACCTTTGACGCCATGACGTCGCACCGACCATACCGCGACGTGTCGACGTATCAGGAAGTCTGCGCGGAACTCGCCGGCTGCACCGGCACGCAGTTCGATCCGTTGGTGGTCGATGCCTTCATGCGAATTCCTGAGACCACCTGGACCGAGCTGCGGCGTGCGGTGGAGTTGGTGACGCGGCAGTGGAAGTCCGCGGCCGGCTTTTAGGCTGCTGAAAAAGCCCATCCGCGGCGTTGCCGCTGCGCGTCCGCTCCTCACGTACGCACTTAGTACGCTCCGGTGCGGGCGCTCGCGGCGCCTTGCGACCTACCTCAACCCTGAAGAATGTCGGAAGTCCCCGAAGGGGGCGGCTGGAGCTTTTTGAGCAGCCTGCGTTTCGCCTTAAGACGAAACGCGACGTGATGACAACATCGTGCCTACGTCTTCGCGCAATTCCTGCCATCGTCTTGCTGGCACGCTCATGAACGTGTCAACGACCTTCGGGTCAAACTGCGTGCCCGAGCAACGCTGTATCTCGGCCTTGGCGTGCTCGTACGGCAGCGCGCGGCGGTAGGGTCGTTCCGAGGTCATGGCGTCAAAGGTGTCGGCCACCACGAAGATCCTTGCACCGAACAGGATATCCTCGCGACTGGCTTTGTTCGGGTACCCCAGACCGTCGAATCGCTCATGGTGGTGCAACACGATCTTGGCCGCGTCCTGCAGGAACGCGATGTCTTTGAGCATCTCGTAGCCGTATTGGACGTGCCGGCGCATCTCCGTCCACTCCGCGTCGGTGAGTTTGGACGGCTTGCGGAGAATCGTATCCGGAACGCCGATTTTCCCGATGTCGTGCAGGATCGCGCCGCGCTTGAGCGTCTCCAGCTCCGCGCCCTTCACGCCCAGCCGGTCTGCCAACTCGACGCTGTACACCGACACGCGCTGTGTGTGGCCCTGGGTTTCGTTGTCGCGGTAGTCGAGCGCCATGATGAGCGCGTCGATGGTGTCGTGGTAGGACTGTTCGAGCAACGTGAGGGTGTGGTCGAGTTCCTCGCGTCGCCGGCGCTCGAGCCGCAGGTGCTCGCGGATCTCGCGCGTCTGCTCGGCCACGCGCTGCTCCAGCGACCGGTGATACGCGCGATTCTCGACCAGGAGCTGTCGGCGTTCCAAGGCCTTCTCCACGTGGACGGCGAGTTCTTCGAGGTTGAACGGTTTGGTGATGTAGTCGTAAGCGCCCAGCTTCATGGCCTGCACCGCCATCTGAGTGTCGGCGGCCGCGGTCAACATCACCACCGCGGTTTCCGGTCGGGTCTGGACCAGACGTTTGAGCAGATCAATGCCCGAGAGGCCGGGCATCATGATGTCGCTGAGAACGAGGTGGATGGGTTCGCGCTCGAGAACTGCGAGCGCTTCATCCGCGCCGTTGGCGGTCCGGCACAGGTATCCCAAATGTGTGAGCTTGGTCGTCAACAGCTCGCGCACGTTGCGGTGGTCGTCGACGATCAAGATGCGCGCGGGCTCGTTCCGGATGTCCACTCGGCGTCTTAGTTCTGAAATTGAGGGAGTGCCGGGATCCAACCGGCGATCGTCCGCCGGATCTGTCGGCTGGGAACCACGACCCAGATTACCTCAACGCGCGGGGCTTTGACAAGCCATTTGAAGGGGAGAGTCTCCCGGGCCGCCCCGCGCTTGACAAGCACCAA
The DNA here is from genome assembly GCA_040757335.1 of Nitrospirota bacterium. Classification (NCBI taxonomy): domain Bacteria; kingdom Pseudomonadati; phylum Nitrospirota; species Nitrospirota bacterium. The sequence continues at coordinate 60,245 of JBFLXB010000005.1, forward strand.
CCGACTCGATATTCTCCGGCAGCACCGCGCGTGATTGTGGGGCTGTAGCGCAGTTGGGAGCGCGTCAGACTGGCAGTCTGAAGGTCAGGGGTTCGATCCCCCTCAGCTCCACCAACCCTCGCTTAATTCCTCTAAAGACGTCCCTGACTGCTGTACTGACTCGTGTAACTGCGCCTGGGATGAGGCGGGTGTCGAAGTGCAGGCAGCGTGGTGTGGGCCCGCAAGGGGCTAACCTGGGCCCCGTACGCGGCGCCATTCCCTGCACACAAGCTTGCATTCGTTGGATGGACAGTGGTAACGTATATGTTACCTAGAGTCGTCGAGTACCTCGAAGGAGAGCTCTCGCCGTTCGGGCGGTGGTTTGCGGCGCTCAACGCGCCGGCAGCGGCGAAGATCACCACGGGCGCTGTATCGGCTGGGCCAAGGCCACCGCGCCAACGTGAAGTCGGTCGGGCAAGGCGTCTCCGAATATAAAGTGGATTTTGGTCCGGGATATCGGATCTATTTCGGCCAAGAAGGGAACACGTTGATCATCCTGCTCGGCGGGGGAACGAAGAAGACCCAATCGCGCGATATCGACCTCGCCCATCGGCGCTGGGCGGCGTACAAGTCACGCAGGTAACGATAAACGGGAGGATAAGATGCCGGTCACACGAAGGTTCCGAATCACGGTCATGGAGCGGGCCGCCCGCGACGCGCGGTTTCGCCAGCACCTATTGACCGAGGCGATCAATCAACTCTTAACCGGCGATCTGCCCGCAGGCAAGGCGATGCTGCGCGACTACATCAACGCGACGATCTCCTTCGACCAGTTGGCGCACAGGCTCAAGAAGTCCAGCAAGAGCCTACACCGGATGCTCGGCCCGCGAGGCAACCCGACCGCAGAGAACCTCTTCGGCATCATCAAGGCGCTCCAGGCGCATGAACGCGTGCAACTCCACGTGAAGTCGCAGCGATCCGCCGCGTGACGTTGGGGAATGCGGGCGTTCTTCGTGCTTGATGGCACTCTCTCACTCATGGTATCGTTCGGCTTCGTTTGCGCTGGCAGTCTGAAGGTCAGGGGTTCGATCCCCCTCAGCTCCACCAACCTCCTTTCCAGTCGTCTGCTTCAGGGTTGTCGAAGTCTCAGGTTTGCGGTGATCCGGTTCGCGAAGTAAGTCCATGAAAAACGCGGTGAAAGGGGTGTTGCTCTCGGCGCTGGTCTTTCCAGGCCTCGGGCAGATCGCGCTCAAGCGGTATCAGCGCGGGGTCGCGTTCATGCTCGCGACGCTGGCCGGCCTGGTGCTGGTTGTGGCCACCGCCACACGAGAGGCCGGGAGGATTCTTGCCACGATTGAATCGGAAGGCGGCGTCATTGATCAGGACGCGATGTCACGCGCCATTGCTCAGGCCACTTCCTGGTCCGGCAACCTCGCCTTCAACCTGTTCCTCGTCGCAATCGCGCTCTGCTGGATCTACGCGGCAGTTGACGCCTATCGCATCGGCAAACAGCAGGACCTGCGCCAGCCTTGACTCACAGGAAGTCCCGGCCTCGGACGGACTGATTCTGATGTTCATCGACACCCACACCCATATCCACGGCCCTGAGTTCGATCCCGATCGCGACCTGGCCCTCGCCCGAGCGCGGTCCGCTGGGGTGGAGGTCTGCGTGGCGGTCGGGACCGATCTCGACGACAGTCGACGCGCGGTCGACCTCGCGGGCAAACATCCCGACGTCTTCGCGGCGGTGGGCGTGCATCCCCACGAAGCCTCGGGGGTCACCGCCGCCGGGCTCGAGGCATTGGCCCGCTTGGCCGGCTCGGAACGGGTGGTGGCGTGGGGGGAAACCGGGCTCGATTACTACTACCAGCACTCGCCGAAGGACGCGCAACGGGAGCGGTTTGCCGATCAGATGGCGGTGGCTTTTCGCCTGGGTTTACCGCTCATCATTCATACCCGAGATGCGTGGGAGGATACGTTCCGAATGCTCGATGAGCATCCGCATCACGGCGGGGTCTTCCATTGCTTCACGGGTGAGCGCGAGCACGCCGAGGCCGCGATTTCGCGGGGATTTTTCGTGTCGTTTTCCGGCATCGTGACCTTCGCCAAGGCCCAAGCCCTGCAAGCGGTCGCGAGCCATGTGCCGCTCGACCGGGTCCTCATCGAGACCGACTGTCCCTTTCTGGCTCCGGTCCCGAATCGAGGCAAACGAAACGAGCCCGCGTTGGTGTCCCTGGTGGCCGCGAAGCTCGCGGAGCTTCGCGGCATGTCGGTGGAGGAGACGGCCCGGCATTCGCGCGGGAACGCGCGCCGGTGTTTCCCTCGCCTGGGCGCCGGCTGCCCCTGAATTTTGACACGCCAGTCGGCGGATGTTACCTTATCGCCGGGCGCGTCTATCTAATGGATCTTCCAGCGCAATTCGGCAAGTACCTCTTGGTGCACCGGGTGGGGAGCGGGGGCATGGCGGAGCTGTTTCTCGCCAAGCAGACCGGCCTCAAGGGGTTCGAAAAAGTTCTGGCGATCAAGAAAATTCTCCCGCACCTGACGCAAGACCCCGAGTTCGTGTCGATGTTCGTCAACGAGGGGAAGCTTGCCGCGCTCCTGACGCACCAGCACATCGTCCAGATCTTTGACCTCGGGCACGTGGACGGCGCGTACTACCTCGCGATGGAGTACGTGATGGGCAAGGATCTGCGCACGGTCGCGGCTCGAGCGCGCGAACGCGGCGGGCGTCTGCCGATCGACCACGCCCTGTCGATCGTGAGCCGGGTCGCGAGCGGACTCGACTACGCGCACCGCAAGAAAGACCTCAACGGCCGGGATCTCAACATCGTGCACCGCGATGTGAGCCCGCAGAACGTGTTGGTGTCGTACGAGGGCGAGGTCAAACTCGTGGACTTCGGCATCGCGAAAGCCGCGGGCATCGGACAGGAAACGCGGACCGGGATCCTCAAGGGCAAGCTCGCCTACATGTCGCCCGAACAGGCCATGGGGCGAGCCATTGACCGGCGGTCCGACGTGTTCGCGTTGGGCATCGTGCTGTACGAGCTGTTGACTGGGCGGCGTCTGTTCAAGGGCGACAGCGATCTCAGCACGTTGGAGCAGGTGCGGACCGCCCACGTGGACCCGCCCAAACAGATCGACGCCGACATCCCGGACGCGCTCGAGGCTGCGGTGATGACCGCGCTGGCGCGGGAGCCCGACCAGCGCTATCAGACCGCCGCGGACTTCCAAGCGGCGCTCGAAACCATCATCGCCCAGCGCGGACGGGGTTCCAGCACGCTGCACCTGTCCCAGTACATGGCCTCGCTTTTTGCCGATGACCAGCGCATGGACAATGAGCGACTGCAGTCCGTCCACCAAGAAACCGTCAGGGTTTCAGCGTCCCCACGATCCTCGGTCGCGCCCACTCGCTCGCAGGAGCAGCCGCGTCGCAGGCCGCCTTCCCGGCCGGCTCCACGTCCGGAGCCGCCGCGCGAGCGCCATCCGATCCGCGCGGCCCTGCTCGGGGCAGTGGTATTGTTCCTCTTGGGGAGCGGGACAGTCGTCGCGACGCCTGGGTTGTTGGCCTGGATGCGCGATCAACCCGATCAGGTGGCGCGGGTCGGGGACCTGCTGGAGATGAAGTTACGGGAAGTGGGCTTGGCCCGTCTGGTCCCTGAGCCGCCTGGGCAGGGACGCTCTGCTCCACCGCAGGCCGGTGAGATCGTGGTTTCCACCGAGGCGGCTGCCATGGCCGCTGCTCCGCCCGACGCCGGGCAGCCACCGCCTCCGCCGCCTCCGGAACCCCAGGACCAGATGCCCGTGGTCGCTGCGGTCCCGACACCTGTCGCGCCGCCGGAGGTCAAGGTCGACCGCGTTCAGATTCGGCGGATGTTGCGGGACGCCCGGGACCTGTACGCGCAGGGGCGCCTGAACGAAGTGGAAGACGTGTTGCGCGGCGTGATCGAGCAAGACCCAAACTCGCCGCTGGCCTACCACCTGTTGGGCACCGTGTATCTGGAACGCAAGGAGGAGGAACGCGCGTTCAAGATTTTCTCCGCGGCCGCGCACCAGTTTCCCAGGGATTCCACGCTTCGTTACGATCTCGGGTTTCTGTACGCGGAGCGGGGGTTGGGCACGCTCGCGCGGGAGGAGTTGACCCGCGCGCTGGCGCTCCAACCCAACGGCGGTTTAGCGGAGCGGGCGCGCCTGTTCCTGAAGACCGGGACCGCAGGCCGGCCGAGCGGCCCTCCCATCGACCGCGTGATGGGGCGACCCCTGTTGCAGCCGATCGAGGGCGGACTCCCGACAGATCACCCTGAAGAAGCGCCGCTGCCCGGCAGTCCTCTACCGCCGCCAGGCGACCCCCTGCTCGCGGTTCCACCCCCGCCGAGCGCGGACCAGGCCGCGGGGCAGGGCGTCCCCGGCGTTGCGGCTGCGGATGGCGGCGGGGCCGAGGCCCTCCTCCCGCCCGAGGAGAGCGGACCGCCATGACCATCACCTGCGAAGCCTGCCGGACCAACTACGACGCGCCAGAGGAACTCGCGGACTCTGCAGCGTGCCCGGTTTGTGAACACGTCAACCGGCCGCGGGAACGCGTAGAGAAGATCGCGCCGACGCCGATGGCGTCGGAGACTACAGCCGAGGGAGACGACCCGCCGGTCAAGACACTGGTGTTCCCAGCCCAGGAGACGATCCAGGAGACGATCAGGAATACGGAGGCGCCCAAGGACGCCTTCCACGACGAGGAAGCGGCCGAGGATCCGATCCCGGACACGGAAGCGGGCGAAGAGGACGAGATCCAGTCCGCGGAGGCGGCCGAGGTCACGCGGCCGCGCCCGAAGAACCGCCGGTCCAGGGGCGCGGTCGTGCGCCTCTCCGTGCTCGAGGAGGGCAAACCGCCGTGTCGCTACGTGATAGAGAAGGCCCGCATCGTCTTAGGCCGCGGCAAGTGCGATGTCAAGGTCAGTGACCCGGAGGTGTCGCGCGAACATTGCGCGATTGAAACCCACGACGGCGTAGTGATGCTCCGAGATTTGAAGAGCTCGAACGGCACGCTCCTGAACGGGCACCTGGTCAACGAACACGTGTTGAAACACGGCGACCAGGTCACGATCGGTACGACGGCGGTCAAGATCTTCCTGTCCAAAGCGGCGTAGGCGCTCGCCGCTTGCCTGCGGACCGGCTCCTCCCGTATAGTTTCTTCACGAGCTCCTTCGATCCCCCGCGCTGCGGGTGATGAACCGCCAGGGACAGGAGTCATCCATCTCGATCGTTACCGGAAACCTTTCGGGCCTCAAGCCCGCGCAGCTCAAACGAATCCACAATCTCGCCAGGCGTCGCGTTCCGCCCGATCTGCTGGTCAGTCCGGAACTGGCCAAGAGCCTGCTGGATCTGACCTTCGACACCTCCCGCCAGATCGGCGTCCTGCTCAGCCGCGGCGGCGCGGTGGAGGCGGTGGCGGTGGGGAGCGATCGCGAGATCACGATCCCCGACCTGTCCGACTGGCGCCTCGGGCGCAAGCGGCTGCGCGGATTGCGCATGGTGCACACCCGACTACACGACGAGACCCTGACCCAGGACGACCTCACCGACCTCGCCCTGCTGCGCCTTGACGCCATGGCGGTTCTCTCGGCGCGCTCGACCGGCGCGCCCCCCACGTGCTCGTGGGCTCATTTGCTGCCGCCGAATCCCGAAGGACGGGTGTACGAGGTGTCCGCCCCCGAGCCCCTGGCGCGAACGCCCGGCGACTTGCGGGCCTTTTTGGCGTCCCTCGATGACCAACTCGCGAAAAGCGGGGGGTTGTACGATGTTCGCGATGCGCGTGAACGCGCCATCTTGGTGAGCGCGTCGTCGGCGCCGCGCGGAGAGCAGGAAGACGCGCTGGCTGAGCTGCGGGCCTTGGCGCGCTCGGCCCAGCTCGTGGTGCTCGACGAGGTGGTCCAGCGGCTGCACGCGGTCAACCCCCGCTACCTGTTGGGCAAGGGGAAATTGCGGGAAGTGGTGATCAGGGCGCTTCAGTACGGCGCCGATCTCCTGGTCTTTGCCCAGGACCTGACGCCCTTGCAGGTCAAGACCATCGGCGAGTTGACCGAGATGCGGGTCATCGATCGCACGCAGCTGATCCTGGACATCTTCGCCCGGCGGGCCCACTCGCGCGACGGCCGCGTCCAAGTGGAGCTGGCGCAACTCAAGTACCGACTGCCGCGGCTGGCCGAGCGCAGCACCGCGCTCTCGCGGCTGACCGGAGGCATCGGGGGCCGCGGACCCGGCGAAACGCGCCTGGAAGTGGATCGCCGACGCACGCGCGATCGCATCGGACACCTGGAGCGCGAGTTGGAGGCGTTGAGCCGGGCGCGGGCGCAACGGCGGGCGTTACGGACGTCCGCCCGCGTTCCCATCGTCTCGATCGTGGGATACACCAACGCGGGGAAATCCACGCTGCTCAACGTGCTCACCAAAAGCGACGTATTGACCGAGGACCTGCTGTTCGCCACGCTCGACACGACCACTCGCCGACTGAGAACGCCGCGGGAGCGGGACGTGATCATCACCGACACCGTGGGCTTCATCCAGGCGCTGCCCCGAGACCTCCTGGGCGCATTCCGCCCGACGCTCGATGAACTCAAGGACGCCACGCTGTTGCTGCACGTGGTGGACGCCTCCCACCCCCGCGTCGACGAACACATCAAGGCCGTGAACGCGATCCTCGACAACCTCGGCGTGGGCCACATTCCGACCCTGTTCGCCTTCAACAAGATCGACCAGGCCGATCCCGCCGCCGTGCAGGGGCTGTTGGCCCGCTACGGCGGGGTCGCGATCTCGGCGCGCGATCCCGCGACATTGGGGCCGCTGTTGGCGGAAATGGACGGGGTCTTGGCCCAGGCGCCCGGGCACGAGGAGGTGGCGCAAGACTTGCTGCCGGCGGCCAGCGGGGCTCGTTGATCTTCATCGGAGGCCCCTCTATAATGCCCGCCGTGTCGCCCGCGACTCACTCGTCCGATCGTGCAGGCGCCCGGCGTCGGGTCGCGCGGATACTCGACCGGCTGGATGCGGTCTTTGGCGGACGCCCCGTGGAGCTGGATGCTGGGTCCCCGTGGGAGTTGCTGGTCGCCACCATCCTCTCGGCCCAGTGCACGGACCAACGCGTCAACCAGGTCACGCCGGGTCTGTTCGCCCGGTTTCGCACCCCGGCGCAGTTCGCGTCGGCCGACCGTACCGAGTTGGAGCGCTTGATCAGACCCACCGGGTTTTTCCGGGCCAAGGCCAAGAATCTCGTGGCCTGCGCGCGGGCCGTCACCGAGCGGTTCCACGGCGAAGTCCCCCGGACCATGGAGGAACTGGTCACGCTCCCCGGGGTCGGGCGTAAGACCGCCAACGTGATCCTGGGCGCGGCGTTCGGACAGCCCGCGGTGGTGGTGGACACCCACGTCAAGCGTGTGGCGGGGCGTCTCGGTCTGTCGCGGTCTCGCGATCCCGACAAGATCGAACTGGATTTGCAACGCGTGATTCCCGAGGCTCGGTGGACCACGGGGTCGCACCACCTGTTGCTCCACGGGCGGTACGTCTGCGTGGCGCGGCGTCCACGCTGCGAGCCGTGCGCGCTCTACGACCTGTGCCACTCGCGCGACAAACGACCGCGCCCTGCGCCGGAATCGACGATCTCGGCCGTGTCGCGCCGTTCGCGGCGCGCGGCCGGAGCGTCGTCCAAGGCGACCACGTGACGATGCCCAAGGCGTCCGATCAGCCCACGGCCTCGTTGCTGTGCGAGTTCCTGCGCCTGTTCTACGACAAGGGTTGGGTGGCGGGGACCGGGGGCGGGGTCTGCGCCGCGCTCGGAGACGACACCATGCTGATGGCTCCCACCGGCGTGCACAAAGAGCGCGTGACGGTCAACGACCTGTTCCTGGTGGACCGTGCCGCCGCGGTGCTGCGGCACCCCAACACCCCCGGCCTGCGGTTGACCGAATGCAGCACGATCTTCTGCGCCATCGCCGACCGGCGCAAGGCCGGGTCGGTGATGCACAGCCACGCCTTGTCCGCGGTGCTGGCGGCCGACCTCGCTCGCGGCGGCGACCGGATCATGATCCGCGACTTGGAGATGCTCAAAGGGATTCGCGGATGTACCAACGCGGATCACCACGCCGTCCCGGTCGTGGACAACACCGCCCGCGAGTCGGACCTGGTCACGGCCATTCGGCGCGCCGTGGACGCCCCGGCGTTCGCCACCGCCGCGTGCGTGTTGGTCCGCCACCACGGCGCATACATTTGGGGCGAGGACCTGTGGGAGACCAAACGCCACGCGGAGGTCTACCATTTTCTGTTCGACGCCGTTGTCGCCCGCGCGTACCCCGGGTGAAGGGCGCTGCGCGCTGCGCGTTGCTTCGCCACGTGAGCGGTGGCCTGCGGCGTATGCGATGGCGCGCCATAGTATGGCTCGCTGCACGTTGCTTCGCCACGCGAGAGGTCGCCTGCGGCCCATGGGACGGCGCGCCATATTGTTTATGGCGCGCTGCGCGTTGACTTGGTCCGGGCGCACCGCTATAATCGCACGATCAATTCGCCTGCCTGAATGATCGCCAGCATGACCGGATACGGACGGGCCGAGGCACCGTTCGGCGATCTTCTGGTGGCGGTCGAGGTCCGGTCGGTCAACCACCGATTCTGCGAGGTGGCGGCTCGCCTTCCCAGGTCCCTCTCGGCATACGAAACCCGTTTTCGGAAGGTGATCCAGAGCCGGGTCGCCCGGGGACGGGTCGATCTGACGGTGAACGCCGGCGGCGACCGCCAGGTGAAGCGAGTGGCCGTCGACCTCGCGCTCGCCCGGCAGTATTACGACGCGTATCGGAACTTGAAGGAGCAACTGGGGCTGGCTGGGGAGGTGTCTTTGGAGGCGGTGATTTCGGCGCGAGACGTCTTCGCGTGCGTCGACCCCGAGGTCGACCCCGCGGCGTTGGCCGAGCACGTGGAACCGCTGATCGTCAGGGCGTTGGACGGCCTGGATGGCATGCGGCGACAAGAAGGCGAGGCCATTGCGCGGGACGTGGCGCAGCGGCTGCATCGGGTGGCAGCCACGCTCGAACGCGTTGAGGGCCGGGCGCCCCGCATGATGGCGGAGTACGCGACGCGATTGCGGGCACGGGCCAGCGCGTTGGCCGAAGGCCTCGACATCGACCCGAGCCGCCTCGCGCAGGAGGTCGCGCTGTACGCCGAGCGGTGCGACTACACCGAGGAGGTCACGCGAATACGCAGCCATCTGGCCCAGTGTGAACAGGCGCTGACGAGCGGCGGATCGATCGGGCGGGTGCTAGACTTCCTGGTGCAGGAATTGAATCGCGAGGTCAACACGATCGGCTCCAAGGCCAATGATGCGGAGGTGACCTCGGCGGTCGTGGCCGTGAAAAGCGAGTTGGAAAAGGTCCGTGAGCAGGTCCAGAATCTGGAATAGTCGCGGAGAGGAGCAGAGGGCGTGACTGCGGAACCAGGGGGGTCCAGCCAAGGCAAAGGTCTGTTGTTCGTGGTGTCCGCGCCGTCGGGCGCGGGGAAAACCACCCTGTGCCGTGAGGTCGTGGACCACCTCGCCGGGTTGCGGCACTCGGTGTCGTATACCACGCGAAAGCCTCGCCCGGGGGAAGTCGACGGTCGTGACTATTATTTCTTGGACGAGGGGGGATTCCGAAAAAAGATCGAACGCGGCGAGTTTATCGAATGGGCCGAGGTCCACGGCAATCTCTACGGCACCGCGTGGGACCAGGTCCTTATCCACGGCGAACAAGGCGTGGACCTGATCTTGGACATCGACACCCAGGGCGCGATGCAGCTCAAGAAAAAGGAGGTGGACGGGGTGTACGTCTACATCCTGCCGCCCTCGTTCGACGCGCTCAAGGCGCGGCTCTTGGAGCGCAAATCGGACTCGCCCGAGGAGATCACCCGCCGATTGCGCAAGGCTCGCGAGGAGATTTGGAGCTATCGCGAGTATAATTACCTCATCATCAACGACGACGTGAAGCGGGCCATGACCGAGTTGCAGTCGGTCATCGTCTCCGAGCGGATCAAGATGAAACGAATGAACTTCTCGTGGATCGAGGACACATTCATCAAGAATAAGGAGGTATTCTAACGTGGAGATCATCGAGCTGCCGATCCATCTGACCGGCACAGAACTGGATTCCCGCTACCGGTTGGTGGTGATCGGCGCGCAGCGCGCCCGCCAACTGATGGAGGGCGCCCGCGCGAGCGAACACACCAAATACGCCAAGGCCACCACCGTCGCCCTGGAGGAGTTCCTGGCGGCCGAGTTGACCTTCCTCACCGGGAAGGACGCGCGCCTCGCTCAACGGGAGGCGCGCAGGAAGCGCGAGGAACTGATGCGGCGGCGCGCCCTGCTCGAGCGCGAAGAGGAAATCAGCGCCGAGATCAAGAAAGACCTTTCCGTGTACATCGACGACTCGGCGAAGAGGGCGGCGGAAATCCAGGGGACTCCCTAACGAGCCGGTCCATGAACGGCCGTCTGCCGCGTTGCCGCTGCGCTTCCGGTGCTCACGTGCGCACACAGTACGCTCCGCTCCGGTTCTCGCGGCGCCTTGCGACCCCCCTTCAGGAATGGAAATGTCGGAAGTCCCCGAAGGGGGCATCCGGCGCATTCCTGAACCGGCTCCCACATGCCACGAGTCGGACAAGGATCTGATCCGCCGGGGAACTTGTCCGGGCGGCGCATCCTGCTCGGGGTGACTGGGAGCATCGCCGCATACAAGTCCGTCTCGCTGCTGCGGCGCCTCGTCTCGCTCGGCGCGGACGTCACCGTGGTAATGACGGACGCGGCCAAGCGCTTCGTCGGGCCGCTCACGTTTCAGACGCTCTCCGGCCATCCCGTGTATGACGATCCGTTCGACCCCCGCGAGGAAATCCTCCACCTCACGCTGGCCGACGCCGCGGACGCGTTCCTGATCGCGCCGGCGACCGCCAACACCATCGCTAAGTTGGCGGCGGGTGCGGCGGACGACCTTCTCTCCGCCCTGGCGTTGTCGGCGCGATGTCCGGTCCTGCTGGCGCCTGCCATGGACGCGGTCATGTGGGAGCACCGGCTGGTCCAGCGCAACCTGGAGGCCTTGCGGGAGGCGGGTGTGACGATCGTGCCGCCGGAGACCGGGGCCCTGGCCTCGGGGCTGGTCGGGCCCGGCCGGTTGGCCTCTGAACAGACGATGGTCGCGGCCCTGGAAGGCTGCTTGGGCGGAGGGAGCTGGTCACGAGAGCGGGTGGTGGTGACCGCGGGCCCGACCAGCGAGCCCATTGATCCGGTGAGAACCATTACCAACCGCTCGTCCGGGAAAATGGGGTACGCGCTGGCTGCGTCGGCGCGGCGCCGCGGCGCGGCGGTCACGCTGATCAGCGGTCCCACCCGGTTGGCGCCTCCGTTGGGCGTGGAACTGGTCGCGGTCGAAACCGCGGGGGAGATGCGGCGCGCCGTGCTGGAGCGGGTCGAGAAGGCCACACTGTTCATCATGGCCGCGGCGGTCGCGGACTTTCGTCCGCGGTCCCCGCAGCCGGGGAAAATCAAGAAGGGCGCGGCGCCGCTGGTGCTTGAACTCGTTCCCACCGAGGACATTTTGACCGAGGTCACAGGGCGCTGCGAGGGCCTGTTTGTGGTGGGATTTGCCGCGGAGACGGACCGCGTGGTCGAGCGCGCCGCGGAGAAGCTCAAGGCCAAGCGCCTCGACCTGATCGTGGCCAACGACGTGTCCAGACCGGGTATCGGGTTTGGAGCCGACGAGAACGAGGTGACGTTGATCGACCGCGGCGGGGGAGTCCTCGCGGTTCCCCGGCTCCCCAAGGCCGCGGTGGCTGACCGCATCCTTGATCGGGTGGACGCGCTCCGGCGATCGCCGTGATCGGCCGATCTGGTTGACTTCCTTCATCAATTTGATAAGATGAGGACGCTTTTCGCCGGAATTTTCCACGGGTTCGTCGAACCGATCGCCGATCGGCGGCGCAGGCGACACCAAGGAGGGACATGTGGCGAGCAGGGATGACACTCGGTCACCAGACCTCCAAAAACTCGAAGAGAAACTCCGCAGGGACCCGGGCAGCAAGTTGTTTTTTCCGCTGGCGGAGGAGTACACCAAGGCCGGGCGGCTGAACGAAGCCATTTCCCTCCTGCGAAGCGGCATCAAAGCCCACCCCGATTTCCTGGGCGCAAGAGTGGCGCTCGGAAAAGCCTTGCTCACGAAAGGTCAAGTCAGCGAAGCCAAACGCGAGTTCGAACAGGTCGTGGCCGCGAACCCCGACAATCTGATGGCGCACAAGAAGCTCGCCGCGATTTATGCCAAGGAGGGCGACAAACGCAAAGCCTTGGCCTCGTGCGAGCTGATTCTGGCGGTCAATCCGACCGACGCGGAAGCGGTGCGGCTTCGCACCTCGATCGGCGCCTTACCCGACGTGTCGCCGGAGGACGAAGCGACCGTCAAGTCCCAGGTGTCGTCCGTTCCGTCGCCGGAGACCGAGGCCACGGTCGTAGACCGGCTGCCGGCGGTTGATGAGTCGGTGGAGCCCACGGTAGTGGAGCCCACGCTGGTGGCTCGCGCCGCGGCAGACCCCGAGATCGCCGAAGCCACCGAGGTGATGCAACTCCCACCGCAGATGCCCGCTGCTGCGGCGGCGCCGGCCCCGGAGGGGACGGACGCCCCCAAAGGCGAGGGGGCGGCGGCCGACGAAGAATTGGCGACCGTGTCCCTGGCTGATCTGTACGTTGCGCAGGGGCACTACCAGCGGGCAATCGCCGTCTACCGCCGGATCTTGGAGCGCACCCCGAACGACGCGGAGGTTGCCGCCAAGCTCGAAAACGCCGTGACGCTGGAGCGTCTCCTGGCCCCTCAAGCCGTTGACGCCGAAGTGATGAAGGCCGATCTCGTGCACCAGGTGTTGGCCCGGGACGAGGCAACGGGGGCCGAGCCCGACAGCGCCGACCTCCAACCGTCGCTGGCCGGCGCGCCGACCGGGGCGTCTCGGCATCAGGCCGCCATCCAGCGGCTCGAAGTGTGGTTGACGCGTATCGCAGAAAGGCGCCGACGATGAGTCTGGTCATGTCGCTCCAGTCCATTCTTGACGGTGTGGAGGAGGCGGAAGGCATCGCCTTGGTGGGACTTGACGGCATCGTCGTCAACGAGGTCAAACGGTCGCCGCAGATCGACCTGAGTACGGTGGCGGCCGAGTATTGCGGGCTCTGGCGCGAAATGGATCGCGTGTCGGGCGGGTTGTCTTCCGGCCCCACCGAGGAGTGCTTGATCGCCAACGAAACGCGCACGCTCGTGTTCCGTCGCGTCACGCCGGAGTATTTCCTCGCACTGGCGATCGGCCGTGAGGGGAATACCGGGAAGGGCCGATTTTTGCTCAGGTACGCCGCACCCCAACTCGCCAAGGAACTGTGACGGAGCACCGCGCGCGACCGCGTACCTCCGTCACCGTTGTCCCGTGGACGAACACGGCCCCTCGGCCCGCGTCGGCGCGCGTATGATTCGGATCCTGGTGCTGCACGGTCCCAATCTCAATCTGCTCGGCGCGCGCGAGCCCGACGTGTACGGGCCGGTCACGCTGGAGGCGCTCGACGAGACCATTCGCGCGGCGGCTAAACAGGCGGGAGCCGACGTCGAGATTCGACAATCCAACAACGAGGGCGAATTGGTGACGTGGATCCAGGGGGCACGAGACCGGTTCGACGCCCTGGTGATCAACGCCGCGGCGTACACCCACACCAGCGTGGCGGTTCGCGACGCCATCGTCGCGGCCGGGGTCCCGACCGTCGACGTGCACCTGTCCAATATTCACGCACGGGAGCCCTTCCGGCATCACTCCTACGTCGCGGAGGTGGCGGTGGGGCAGATCAGCGGGTTCGGCGCTCACAGCTACGTGCTGGGGATCGAGGCGGCGATCCGCCATGTCCAGAGCCGTCACGCCAAACACCGATCCAAAACCTGACGGTTTCATCACCCCCTGACCTTTTGGCAAGGAGACCTGTAAGTGATTTCGACGACCGATTTTCGCGCTGGACTGAAGCTGGCGGTGGACGGCGATCCCATGGAAATCATCGACTATCAGCACGTGAAACCGGGGAAGGGCGGCGCATTCGTCCGGACCAAGATGCGCAATCTCAAGACCGGCAACGTGCTGGAGCGGACGTTTCGGTCGGGTGAGAAATTCGAGGAAGCGGGGGTCGAAGAGCGCCAGATGCAGTATCTCTATCTGCAGGACGGAAACTATCATTTCATGGACGTGAGTTCGTACGAGCAGCTCTTTCTGACCAAGGAACAGATGGGTGACGCGTGGCAGTTCCTCAAAGAGAACACCGAGGTGAACATCCTGTTCTGGAAAGGCAAGCCCTTGGGCGTCAGCCTGCCGTTGTTCGTGGAGTTGAAGATCGTGGAGACGGCGCCCGGAATCCGCGGCGACACCGCGACCGGCGGCACCAAACCCGCCACCCTCGAATCCGGTGGCGTGGTGAAAGTCCCGTTCCACATCGAGCAGGGCAGCGTGATCAAGGTGGACACGCGGACCAAGGCTTACGTCGAGCGGGTCAAGGGCCCATGAACATCCGCGAACTCAAGGAGCTCATCGATCTGGTGAAAGCCAGCGAACTGACCGAGCTGGAGTGGGAACGCTCCGGCGTGCGAGTGAAGATCTGCCGCGCTCCCGCGCCGCTGGTCAGGCACCTGGCCGCTGAAAGCGCGGTCCCCGGGACGAACATCCCGCAGGGCGCGCCGGGCTCGGAGGGAGCCGAGGCCGAGACGAGCGGGGTGGTGATTCGCTCGCCGATCGTGGGCACGTTCTATCGGTCGGCGTCGCCAGGCGCGCCGCCGTACGTGGAGGTCGGCGACCGCGTCCGTCGCGGCCAGATCCTCTGCATCGTCGAGGCCATGAAGCTGCTCAACGAAATCGAAGCGGAGGTGGATGGGGTGGTGGCGGAGATTTTTGTGGAGAATGCGCGCCCCGTCGAGTACGGTGAAGCACTTTTCAGGATAGAGTCGGCCTAGGACAGATGGCGGGACTATTCAAAAAGGTACTGATTGCGAATCGGGGGGAGATTGCGCTGCGGATCATCCGGTCTTGCCGCGATCTGGGTATTCAGACCGTGGTGGCGTACTCCGAGGCGGATGCGGAGAGTTTGTCGGTGCGGCTGGCGGATGAACGCGTGTGCATCGGTCCTGCGGACGCGGCGTTGAGCTATCGGAACATCCCCAACATCTTGAGCGCGGCCGAGATCACGGGCGCGGAGGCCATCCATCCCGGATACGGCTTCCTGGCGGAGAACGCCCAGTTTGCCGAGGCGTGCGATGCCGCGGGGCTCAAGTTCATCGGCCCCTCGCCCGAGAGCATCGCGCTGATGGGCGACAAGGCGCAGGCGCGCGAGTTGATGACCAAACACAACATTCCGGTCATCCCGGGCAGCACCGGCGCGGTGAAGGACGAGCAGGAGGCGCGCGAGACCGCCAAACGCATCGGCTACCCCGTGATCGTCAAGGCCGCGGCCGGGGGCGGCGGGCGCGGCATGCGCGTGGTCAACCAGGAGGACGACCTGACCAAGGCCCTGCAGACCGCGCAGATGGAGGCCAAAACCTCGTTCGGCGACGAGTCGGTCTACCTGGAAAAATACTTCATCGACCCGCGGCACATCGAGGTGCAGATCCTGGCGGACAAGAAAGGCAACACCCTTGCGCTCGGCGAGCGCGATTGCTCCATCCAACGGCGGCATCAGAAGCTGGTGGAGGAGTCGCCGTCGCCAGCGGTCAGCCCGGAACTGCGGCGCGAGATGATGAGGGTGGCGGTGGACGCGGCCAAGGCCGCCAAGTACGTCAACACCGGCACCGTGGAGTTCCTGCTGGACAAGCACCAGAAGTTCTACTTCATCGAGATGAACACGCGGATCCAGGTCGAACACCCGGTGACCGAGATGGTGGTCGATATGGATTTGATCAAAGAGCAGATCATGGTGGCGGCAGGCCGGCCGCTCGCGATCAAGCAGCGCGACGTGAAGCTGCGCGGCCACGCCATTGAATGCCGGATCAACGCCGAGTGCCCCGAGCGCTTCACGCCGTCCCCCGGCACGATATCCGTCTACCGCGTGCCCGGTGGCCCCGGCGTGCGCGTGGATTCCGCCGCCTACCCAGGCTGCGTGATCCCGCCGTATTACGACTCGCTGGTGGCCAAACTCATCGTGCACGCCGACACGCGGGCGGAAGCCATCGCGCGGATGAAGCGGGCATTGGCCGAGTTCGAAATCCAAGGCATCAAGACCACGATCCCACTGCACCGCCGCATCATGGACGACCCCGGGTTCGTCAAAGGCAAGTTCTCCACCGGGTTTCTTGAACGATTTCTCTCCGCCGACGAACCGGCCGCGCAGGATTCGTTCGAGTATTCCTAATCTAACGCAGGAGAGCCTGTTCAGGAGCGGTCAGATGCAAGGCGCCGCGAGACCCGGACCGGAGCGTACTGTATGCGTACGTGAGGACCGGAAGCGCAGCGGCAACGCCGCAGATGGCCGTTCATGGACAGGCGTCTAACGTGTTCACCTCGCCGCTGTATTGGATCGCCGACGCCTCGCTGGCCGGCGGGCGGCCGCTCGTCGACTTGGCGCAAGAAGCCATCGCGGCCGGCCTGCAGGTCTACCAGTACCGCGAGAAGACGCTCTCTCATAAAGACCAATATCCCATCGCGCTAGCGCTCGCCGACCTCGCGCGAGCCACAGGGACCACGTTCGTCGTCAACGACGGCATCGACCTCGCCCTGGTCGTCAAAGCTCACGGTGTGCATCTGGGACAAGAAGACTTTCCCGTCAAAGACGCGCGGAGAATTCTGGGAACCAAGATGCTGATCGGTTGCTCCGCGCACACGTTCGATCAAGCCAAAGCTGCTGAAGCCGACGGTGCCGACTACCTTGGCGTGGGGCCGATCTACGAATCAACCACCAAGATGGCGCGGGCACCCCTGGGGTGCGAAAAGCTGCGCGAAATCTGCGAGGCGGTGAGGATTCCGGTGTATGCGATCGGGGGCGTCACGGTGGAGCGGTGCCGCGAAGTGCTGGCGGCGGGGGCCAAGGGCGTGGCTGTGGCGTCGGGGTTGCTACAGCCAAGCATCGGGAAGCAGACCAAAGCGTTTCTGAGGGCGCTGGCCGCAGCGCCGCATCGTGCTCAGAAGGTCGATTGACAGCGCGGTGACAGCGCTGTTATCGTGAAATTACTCCAGGAGACGGGGTAAAGGTCGTCATGGTCGCCCATCCATCTCCCATCAAGTTCACCTACGAAGACTACCTGCTGTTTCCCGACGATGGGAAGCGGCACGAACTCATCGAGGGGGAACACTACGTGACGCCATCACCCGTGACGCGACATCAACGGATCGTCCTGAATCTTGGCGGGTTCTTGAACGAACGACTACGGAACAAGCAGGTCGGCCAGGTATTCGTTGCCCCAGTGGATGTCATGTTGTCGGATCGTGACGTTGTTCAGCCCGACGTGTTGTTTCTCTCTCCAGGTCGCGAAACACTGATCACCGACGCATGCATCAAAGGTGCACCTGATTTGTGCGTCGAGGTTATCTCGGACAGTACTCGAAAGACCGATGAGATCGTGAAACGCAAGCTGTACGAACGATTCGGCGTGCTGGAGTATTGGATCATCGACCCCGAACTGGAAACGGTCAAGGTCTACCGCCTCGCCGAGGGCCGCTACACCCGAACCGCCGAGCTCACCCGCGAAAACCACGACACGCTGACGACCCCGCTGCTGCCGGGCCTGTCGATCCTTCTCGACACGTTGTTCGCGTAACCTGTTCCGAATCTTAGATCCTGCCCCGAGGCTTCTTCCCATCCCGTTGCGCCTTGACGCGGACTTTGGGGGCATCGCGCGCCGACCTAATTGACTGCTCGGCTTGAGCCTTGCTAGAGTGGGGCCTCCTCAACGGCCTCGTACACCACGCGATCCCATCCTTGGTGGGAAGATGCCGAGAAACGATCAGGTTATCCGGCAGTGGAAAATCCTTCGACTGCTTGAGGCGCGGGGCGCGGTCACGCTTGCGCGGCTGCGCGACGAGCCGTGCCACCGAGAAAGGGCGACGTGCCGCGGACGCTGACTCAGATCGTGCGACTCTGGCAGATCTGTCAGTTCCTCCAGGCCAACGGCCGGGCGACCATTTCTCGACTGCTTTCCGTGGTCGAGCACGACTGCCACGAAAGGACACTGCGCCGGGATCTGGACCTGCTGTCCGGCGCTGGGTTCCCAATCCACGATGAGAGAGAGGATGGGAAGACGTGGTGGATCTTGGACGAGAACCACCGCGCGTTTCCGGTGCCGTTGACGGCCGACGAACTCTTCTCCCTGGAGTGCGGTCGTGAGCTGCTACGGCCGCTTGAGAACACCCTAGTAGGTGACTCCGTCAAGCGGCTCTACGGCAAGGTCTATGCCGCCCTTCCCGCTAGACAACGCGAGTTCCTGAACAGTCTCCGCAGCGCCATTCAGATCGCGCCGGTGGCTCACCGTGCGGTCCCTGATCCGGCCATCGCGGATACTCTCCGTCAGGCCATCGACCGCGGCCGAACCATCGACATGCGGTACGCCTCCACGCGCCCTCGCGGGCGCAGATGGCGTAAAGCCGACCCCTACCGTCTCTACTACCACGACGACTATCTGTATCTCATCGCATACTGCCACGCGAACCGGGAGGTGCGGCTGTTCCGCGTGGACCGCATTCAAGCGTTGCGGGTCACCGACCGGCCGTTTGAGCGGTTCATGTACTTCCGCATCGAAGATTTCTTCCGGGGCGCGTTCGGCGTGTATCGCGGCAAGGCCGAGCCCGTGGTCTTAGTGTTCGAGCCGGGGGCCGCACGCTGGGTACGCGAACGGCGTTGGCATCCCAGCCAGAAGATCGACCCGCTCAAAGCCGGAAAGATCCGGATGCATCTGGAACTGGCCGTCACACCGGACTTCACTCAGTGGGTGCGCGGATTCGGGCCCGAGGTTGTGGTGGAGAAGCCGGAGCACCTGGCGCGGCAGATCCGGGATGCGGCGTGGAAACTCTTGGATCGGTACGAAGGGAGTGGAAAGGACAGGCCGTTGGCCGCGGCTGCGATGCGCCGAAGGCTGGCAGGCCAGCGTACCGGATCCAGGCACAAATAGCCTTATGGGAATTAGAGCAGGTCAAACAAAGTGTGACATTAGATGTCCGGATGAGCCTGTAAACTGGGCCAAGCTTTCAAGGAGCGATTCAGTGAAGAGGAAACAAACCGACAATCATGGCGAGAGATATGAGCAAGCTCTCCACGACTAGGTACAGCGGCCTCCGAACCGAAGCCTACGCTTCATCCGAAAACTCGCACCACTGGTGCGAGAAATTGGCTGGAGTCACAACCTGATCGCATGACTGAAGTTATGATCGCCTTCATCGCCCTTGCCACGGGCGGCCTTGTTGCATGGTTTCTGCGAGGAGC
Organism: Nitrospirota bacterium; assembly: GCA_040757335.1. Classification (NCBI taxonomy): domain Bacteria; kingdom Pseudomonadati; phylum Nitrospirota; species Nitrospirota bacterium. The sequence goes on from JBFLXB010000005.1 coordinate 79,680, forward strand.
GCTGGCCAGGTCGGCCGCCGCGGTCACCGCCGTGCGCCTCACGACGGTTGAACGGCAGCTTGCAGGCAAGGCGGTGGAGTTCGATGTGCTCAAAGCCGACCACGCTCGCACGCTTGAAGTCTTGCGCACTGAGTCCGGCCTGCGCGCCGCGGCGGAGGCCACGGCCGCCCGCGTCCCTGATCTCGAAGCCGCGCTGGCCGACCGGGATCAGGCGCTCGGTGAATACAAGGCCAAGCACGCTGAACTGGAGACGCGTATTGTTGAAGAGCGCAAAGCCGCCGAGGAGAAGATGTCCGTCGTGAAAGAGGCAGAGGCGGCTCTGTCTGACACCTTCAAAGCGCTGTCTGCCGAGGCCCTCAGAAGCAATAACCATGTATTTATCGAACTGGCAAAGACCACGCTGGAGAAATTCCAAGAGGGCGCAAAAACCGACCTTGAAGCGCGTCAGAAGGCGGTCAACGAGTTGGTGCGTCCTTTGCGCGAATCGCTCGAGAAGGTCGACGGCAAACTCGGGGACATTGAAAAATCACGCGTCGCGGCCTACTCCGCTTTGAACGAGCAATTGAAGGGGCTGGTCGACACCCACCTGCCGATGCTGCGCAACGAAACCGCGAATTTGATCAAGGCCTTGCGCCAGCCCACGGTGCGAGGGCGTTGGGGCGAGATTCAATTGAAGCGCGTGGTCGAGATGGCCGGCATGGTGGACCATTGCGACTTCATCGAGCAGGAGTCACGCACGACCGAAGACGGGCGATTGCGCCCCGATCTCATCGTGCGTCTGCCTGGTGGCAAGGGCATCGTGGTGGACGCCAAAGCCCCGCTGTCCGCCTATCTCAGCGCGGTCGAAACCGAGGACGAATCCGCGCAACAGGCATATCTCGCGGACCATGCGCGCCAGGTGCGCGATCACATGGTCGCGCTCGGCCGCAAAGGCTACTGGGAGCAGTTCGACCCCACGCCCGAGTTCGTCGTCCTGTTCCTGCCGGGCGAAATGTTCTTCAGCGCGGCTCTGCAGGAAGACCCCGGGCTGATCGAGTTTGGCGTCAATGAGCGCGTCATCCCGGCCACCCCCACCACGCTCATCGCCCTGTTACGCGCCGTCGCCTACGGCTGGCGGCAGGAAGCGCTCGCGAAAAATGCACAGGAAGTCGCCGACCTGGGCAGGCAACTCTACGAGCGCATCGCCACGCTGGCGGGACATTGGGCCGAAGTTGGCGGCCGGCTCGACAAAGCGGTGGAGGCCTACAACAAATCCGTGGCCACCCTGGAATCGCGCGTGCTCGTGTCCGCGCGAAGGCTGCGGGAGCTCAAGGCGGCGCCGGAGGGCACAGAGATTGACGCGATCGAGCCGATCGAACGCACGCCGCGGACGTTGCAGGCCGGGGAGCTTCTATCGATACCGTCGGATGAGAATGAACGATGAGCTACGCCGACTTTTTCCAGCGGCATTGGGAGGGGCGAGCATGATCGTGCACTTCGAGGAGGCTTTTCGAAGTCTGACCGGCTTTTCGCCCATGAGGTGGCAATGCCGGCTGTTCAAACGCTTCGTCGATAACGACTTACCGAAAGCGTGTGACATTCCGACCGGTCTCGGGAAGACCTCCGTCATGGTCATCTGGTTATTAGCGCTTGCGCGGCAGGCCGAGGACGGACGAGTCCTCCTTCCAAGGCGTCTCGTTTATATCGTCAATCGGAGGACTGTTGTCGATCAGGCAACCGCCGTCGTGGAACGGATTCGCCACCGCCTCTTGGAGCCAGAGGCGCCTACATGGCAGGACCATGCCGATACGTTAAAAGGCATAGCGTCTGTCTTGTGCAGGATTTGTGCTTCCGAAGAGGGCCCTATTGGCATCAGCACATTGCGCGGTGAGCTTGCTGACAACGAGGAGTGGAAGACCGATCCCACCCGTCCAGCGGTTATTGTCGGCACCATTGACATAATCGGGAGCAAGCTACTCTTCTCCGGCTACGGTGACGGGCGCTACGGGCGTATACACCATGCGGGCCTGATTGGACAGGACGCACTGATCGTGCACGACGAGGCACACTTGACACCAGCGTTCAGCGAACTCCTGCGGCGCATCGCGGATGAACAGGAGCGATCGAAAGAGCCTCGGCGTATCCGAGTGATGGAGTTATCCGCTACACAGCGCGGCAACCATGCCGAGGCGTTCGAACTCGAACAGGACGATGAGACGTACGATGGGACGGGGCAGATCGTGAAACAGCGACTCGACGCGCAGAAGAGGCTGCACCTCCACAAATCCGATGATCTGGTCGCGGGTCTCGTGGAGCGGGCGTTGCATATCGAGACGCCTGCGAAGGTGCTTGTCTACATCCGCTCACCCGAAGATGCGCAGAAACTGGCCGACGCAATCAAGAAAGAGTTGGGTGACGCGGCTGGCGAGCGCGTGGCCCTGCTCACGGGCACGATCCGCGGATATGAGCGCGACCGGCTCGTTATAGAGAATCCCATATACCGGGCGTTGCTCGACCACGAGGCGCATGTTCCGCATTCCGTGTTCCTTGTGAGCACTTCAGCCGGCGAAGTCGGCATCGATCTTGACGCCGACTATTTGGTCTGCGATCTGACGACGCTCGACTCGATGATCCAGCGCCTGGGGCGGGTGAATCGCCGTGGTGGCGAAGGCCGTGAAGCGCGCGTGGACGCAGTGTGGACTGATGACGATGCGAAGGGCGGTGACAAGCCGTTCGAAAGGGCTGTCGCGAAAACGCTTGAGACTATCCAAGGGTGGATCAATGGGAATGGTGAGGGGCTCGGCTTGCTGGTCAGTCCGCGTCGCCTCAGGGTCTTGGTTGAGGGGCTGAGTGAAGTGGAGCGGGAAGCGGCGTTCTCACCCAAGCCCACGATTCCGCCCCTGACGGACATCCTGCTCGACAACTGGTCGCTCACGAGCATTGACAAGATGCCCGGCCGCCCGGAGGTCGCCGTTTTTCTCCATGGGTTGACGTTCGATCCGCCGGAGACCTATGTGGCATGGAGGCGCGAGGTGTCAATCCTGGACGACGCAGGTGTAGACGAAGCCTTGCTCCGTGACTGGTTCCGGGTTTGTCGCATCGACTCGCGGGAGAGGCTACGTGACCGAACAGGCCACGTGAAAAAGGCGCTGACGGCCCTGCTCAACAATCTGAGGAAGAAGGACAGCTCCCTCGACCTGCCAATCGTATTGCTCAATGCAAGCGGCGGCGCCACGTGGTCCCATCTGTCGGTTTTGGCGGACGATGACACCAATCTTGCCTACCGCACCGTCGTTTTGCCGATGGAGGCTGGCGGCCTGAACGAAAACGGCATGCTTGATCCTAAGAGAGAGCCGTCCTCGGCTCTTCCTTCCGACGTGGCCGAGGACAATGCAACCGACCGCCAGCGCGAGCGCTGGCTGCATCGCAGGTCGAGCGAAGGTGAGCAGTACGAACGGCTCGCCTCGGGTGAGGTGTTCGACGCCCTCCCGGATGAGCTACGAGAAAAAGTTCGCATACCTCTGCGCCAACCAGATGAAGCGGAGGACGGCGCCGAAACCCTCGATCTCGTTCTGCTTGTCGCCCCGGTGTTATCAGCGTTGGAAAACCCGGAGACCACTAGCGCCCGGCAGACGCTCGCCGCGCACACGGATGCGATCGTCGAGCACATGTCGCGTATTGCAGCCCGGCTGAACCTTGATGATCCAATTCGCACTGCACTGATTGCAGGCGCGCGCTGGCACGACAAGGGCAAGGATCGCCCTGTATGGCAACGCTACGCACGCAATGGAAGGGGCGCTGAGCTTCTGGCCAAGGCGATACGCTACCTGCACCCGCGCGCGCTGGGCGGCTACCGCCATGAGTTCGGGTCGCTTCTGGACGCAATGAAAAGCGCGGAGCTGGGGGAGCTTCCCGAGCGCGAGCTCGTTCTTCACTTAATTGCTGCACACCACGGCTGGGCACGGCCTCACTTCGAACCGCGCTCCTTCGACAGCTCGTGCACGACGGCCGCCAACAACCAAACATTCTCGGAAGTCGTCCGCCGCTTCGGCCAGCTTCAGCAGCGCTTCGGCCGTTGGGGCCTGGCGTGGCTGGAATCACTGGTGCGCTGCGCAGACATCGCTGCGTCAAGGCATGCGGCTGCATCCACACGTGTCGGCAGCGAAAGAGAGTTTGTACCGGAGGAGGCGGAAGCGTGAGCCACCCCAATCCCAGCCTGAGCGTCAACGTGGATGTGACGAATCCCGGCCAGTTCTTCGCTTGCTGCGGGCTACTGGAACTTGCGCACCGTTTGTGGCCCGGGGCGGAGGGATGGTTTGACCGGGATGGGCACATGTTTCACGTTCACGCGTCGACAGACGACAAGTGCACGCTTCAAAGCGTCGTGGAGAGACTGACGAACGTCGGGATCGACGGCGAACTCTCGAACGAAGAGCGAGAGGAATTGAGGAATCTTGAGTCGAAGAAGCGGGCACTGAAGAAGGAGCGGAAATACCTTACCGAGATTGAGGGAGAGCGAAGAATGTCACTCGGCAAGCGACAACGAGAAGGGGCGCTCTCAATTGGCGGCCCATTCAACCTCCGCATTGCGTGGTGGCAAGAAGACGGCGACGACGTGCCGAAGACCTTCGCTGGGAGGCAGGAAGTTCTCCGCATGGCGGTCGCCATGCTTTCGGAGGCTCGCAAAGCTGTCCACGACGATCGACCGCTGGAATACCGCTGTCTGCTGCGAGCTGCAGGGGACGGCGAGCAACAGCAAGACGCGAAGGTCGAACCCTTTTTTTTCGATGCGGCAAGATTCGCCCACGCGCTCGATGCCGGATTCTCTCTGGATGTGCAGGAGCAGGCGATCAGGGCAACGGCTGCGGCACTCACTGAGTTCCTCGCTCTGATCGGTCTTCAGCGGTTTCGGCCCATCGTACAGGTGAGCAAGGAGCCGAGAATCAAGGCGCTGGCTGACTACCTCACATGGCCTGTACCGTTTGGTCTCCCTCCGGCTGCAGCGGTCATCTCCGGGGCCGTCCCAGTTCCGGGGAGCCAGCGCTATCGCTTCGAGATTCGTGCTCGGGATGACCAGAAACGGTACGGAGCATTCAGCTTCGCAACCCCTATCGGAGGTGACGCATGAGCAAAGACAAGGTGGATCTGAACCACTTCGACGACTGGCTGAAGGACGACAGCAATGTTGCAGCGCTGGCGTTACGCCAGTGGCTCGATCCGGTTGAGGGTAAGGACGCCGTGATCTTCCCGCCGACGTACACATTGGACCGTACGGATGCCGGCAATCGCTTCAACAAGGGCGAGGCTGTTCCCGGCGTCTACAAGGGCCTGAAGGGGCCGATGGGTTACAACCTCGACTATTTCGAGGACGGTTCCAGCGTATGCCAGATCGACAGCGTGGGTTCGCAGGCCAATCGGATGGAGCCAATCTTTAAGCGCGACGGCTACAGAGGTCTCGTGCCGGAAGTGACCATCCAAGCGGGCGAAAAGCGTGTCAACCTACTTGAGGCCGGGCACCGTGCGGCGGATGCGATCGTCAGGTTCTCTGACTTGGCGAAGGAACTGCAGGCCGCCTTCCTTGCGGTGCGAAACGGCGATGCAACCCGGTTGGCAAAGATTGCTCCGACGTCTCTCGTGTTTGGGGCCTGGGACTCTCGCGACACGGAGGTCAAACTGCCGCGAATTGTGCGTTCAGTTATTCGGGCGTACAACGTGAAACCACAACACCGGTCGGCTCAGTACATTCCGGTCCTCAACTATGTTAACGAAGGCTTGCTGGACGCGCCGGAAGGTGAACAGCAGCAAGACGCGATGTCGCAACTTGGGCTAAGTCATGCTCCAGCCCCTTGGTCACACGGTGGAGTCTTGGTCGAGCGAGAGATTCGGCGTGACGCAACGCTGAATCTCGTCGCGCTTCGTGCGCTCCGCGCCAGTAGGGCTAGTGACACGCTCCCACTGCGCCGTTACATCTTGGGGTTGTCGCTGGTTTCATTCACAGCGCCACAGGAGACCTTCTTGCGTGAGGGATGCCAACTGGTGCCCGACGTAGAGCGCCCCGGAAAATGGTCTCTCATTCGACACGACGGCAGTCGCGAGGACAACTTTACCGTGTCGCACGAGCAGGCTTCGGACTACGCAAAGGCGGTGGCCGAAGCCTTCGGCGTGGGCCCGAAGAGAGAGGCAACATTCAATGCTGGGACCGCCCGAGAGGACCTGGGCCAGTCCAAAGAGGAACGCAAGAAGTCGCGCAGAAAGAAGAGCAGCAGCGCCGGCGAAGCCGAGTCATGATGCGGTACCATCTATGCATCTCGGTCACACTCCTCGATACGCTCTTCCACGGCAAGGGCGATGGCGAAGTGCCAGAGTGGCCGCCGTCGCCGATGCGCCTGGTCCAAGCGCTTGTGGCTGGTTCGCGCTCTGGATGCCGAAATGGGGAGTGGTCGGAGGCCAAGGCCGAGGCCTTCCGCTGGATTGAGCGCCGTGAACCCCCGGTGATTATCGGGCCGGCGGCCGAGCGTGCCGCAGCGTACACGCTCTTTGTGCCGAACAACGACTCGGATAAAAAGTTCGACCGCCAGGATCGTCTGACTTCCAAGGTTGTTCGGCCACATCGAACGGCGAACGGTAGCTCAGCGACGAAGGGTGGAGGGACACTCCATTACCTTTGGACGATCTCGGAAAGCGAGTGGTCCGGCGCCAGCAGCCACGCGGAAATCCTTTGCCGCGAGGCACGCCACTTGATGGCGCTCGGCTGGGGCATAGATCAGGCAGTAGCCGATGGTCGTGTCCTCACCGATACCGAAGCGGCAGCACTCCCGGGCCGGCGCTGGCGAGGGTGGCACACACACCGTCCCGGCCAACAACGATCGCGGATTCCTATTGAAGGCTCGCTGAATGACATGGAAATGGTCCACGCATCGTTCATGTCTCGGATTAACGGGAACCGCTTCAATCCGCCGCGCAAGCTTAAGCGATATGAATACATCGCTTATCTCAGCGCAAACACATTGCCACCGAGACCGTATGCCGTCTTCGAACTGCCTGATGGTGGCGCATTCCGCCAGGAGGATGCCGCCGCCGTTGCGGCGATACTGCGGTCGCTTGCGTGCCGATGCGCCAAGGACGATTCTCACGAGTTTCCCAGCGGGTCGGAGATGTACGTCGCTGGCCACAGCAAAGCTGGCGAGGCGCCTGGAAACGGTTCCAGTACACTGCGATTCTCGTATCTCCCTCTTCCAACGATCGGCCACGAACATGCCGACGGCATGATCCGCCGCGTGCTCATAGCAGAGCCCTTCGGAGGTGATGGGGCGCACGCCCGATGGGCGCAACAGCGTCTGCGGAATCAGCTCCTGCGTGACCACGATGGGAACGAACGGGGAATCCTTCTGAACCTTTGGCGAAACAGTTCATCTGCGATAGTCGATAGATACGTTGGGGAGCATAAGAACTGGGCCAGCGTTACTCCCGTAATCCTGCCCGGCTTCGACGACGGGAAGCGCATCAAGGCCGAAAGACTCTTCCTTCAAGCCGTACGACAGGCCGGCCTGTCTCTGGATGGCGTCGCGGATTTCACGTTCCGCAAGGCGCCCTTCTGGTCTGGTTCACAGCATCCCAACTGTTACCGCCGTCCTGACTACCTGGACTCGGCGAAAAACCGGCGGTTTTCCGCTTGGCATGTCCACCTGTCGTTCCGCGAGCTGATGGCCGGCCCCATATCGATCGGAGCAGGGAGACACTGCGGTCTGGGGGTCTTCGCTGCAAGCGGGTAGGAGGGCCGTCTGTGCTAATGGGGTTCTAGTCTGGATCGGATCGACGTGAATGGGATGAGGTGACGAAGGATGAGCGTTATGACGTCTCGGGATTTGCTTGAGCCCAATTTGAGGAGAACCGAAAAGGTGGCAGGAACCGGGTCCGGCCCGCAGAGCCGGGTTTGACCTCACGACGTTGAATGGCGTGCCCGCGATGTGGAGTTGATTCATGCAGACGTTTCGCCAATTTGCCGCCAAGCCTGAGACCGTGCTGCTGACCACGGCCTGGTATCTCGCAGATCTGGGCGAGGCGCGGGGGCGGCAGGAGTTGTTCACGAAGCAGGCGCCGCAGCGGTTGCGCGTGTTGCGCGAGCATGCGTTGATCGAAAGCGCGGTGTCGTCCAATCGGATCGAAGGGGTGGTGGACCAGGCTCGGGTTGGTAGTACCGGATCGATTGGGTAATGAATTGGGTAGGGAACGAAAGGTGAGAATCGACAGGTGCAGGAACCGTTTCTGGTCCGGATCGTATCGCCGTGAATGGGAGGTGACGTGACTGACGGGCGATACGATGTTTCGGGGTTGCCCGAGGCTCAATTTGAGCCCGGTTCGGGTGATACCGTCCTGAAAAACTTGGTCGGGATCACGTCGAAGCAAGCGATGGACGACGCAGAGGCTAAGGCCCTCGAACGCGCAACGGAGTGGGCGATCGGGACGTTCGATGTCACACATCGCTTTACCGCATCTGATGTCTGTGGGATGCATCGAGTCTGGCTCGGGGAGATCTACGAGTGGGCGGGACGGTATCGGCGGGTCAATGTCAGCAAAGGCGAGGTTCTATTTGCCGTTGCCGCTCAGATTCCTGCGCTCATGGCGGAATTCGAACAAGGACCGTTGCGCCGTCATACGCCGTGCAATGTCACCGGCCGATCTGCCGTGGCGCGCGCGCTGGCAGAGGTGCACACGGAGTTGGTGTTGATTCATCCGTTTCGCGAGGGAAACGGGCGGGTGACACGGCTGCTCTCGACGCTGATGGCGTTACAGGCCGGTTTGCCGTTGCTCGATTTCCAGGTGATCGCAGGCGAAAAGAAGGGCGCGTACTTTGAAGCGGTGCGGGCCGGACTCGACCGAGATTATGAACCGATGGCGCGGATCTTTGGGGAGATTATCGAGCGGAGCGGCGCCGCTTCGTGAGGCGATCGATGCCTTCCGAACTGGTCAGCATTCGCGCGATGGATTCCACGGAGGCCCCCGTTTCGACGGCGGTTGAACTGGACACGTTGGTGACCAGCGCCTTCCGGTACGCTGCGCGGTCTCGGAGATAAGGATTGGTTTCGACCAGGGGGCGTTTCAACATAAGTTCATTTTAACATAAAGGGCTGTGTAAGAGACCGACGGTTGGTCGATGCGAGGGTGCATTACGATAGTTCCGATCGGTTTGGCGGAACAAGGGTAATACCTCCAGAAAGGGCAAGAAAGCGGGTAACAAGGGCTCCGGGAGGCCGAGAGCCGGTGTAGCGGGTCCGCTTTGTCGGACCGCCGTTCTTTGACAACTGAATAGGAGTATTCCTATGGATGCAGCGACTGATTCCGCGGCAGGGGCGGAGGAGGTGCCGCCCCTGCCGGTTCGGATGCTGAACGAGTACACGTACTGCCCGAGGCTTGGCTACCTCATGTGGGTGCAGGGGGAGTTTATGGACTCGGCTGATACGGTGGATGGGCGGTTTCAGCATCGGCGCGTGGATCAGGAGAAGAAGCGGCGGATCTCGCGGCGGGCGCCCGTCGATGACGGGCCGGTGACCATCCATGCGCGGTCGGTCTCGTTGGCGTCGGATCGGCTGGGATTGGTCGCGAAGATCGATTTGGTCGAGGGCGAATGCAACCGCGTGACGCCGGTCGACTACAAACGGGGCAAGCGACCCCACATCCCCAAGGGCGCGTGGGAGCCGGAGATGGTGCAGTTGTGCGCGCAGGGGTTGATTCTGCGCGACAACGGTTTTGAGTGCGGGGAGGGCGTGCTGTACTTCGCCGCCTCGCGCGAGCGGGTGCCGGTCGTCTTCGATGGGGCGTTGATCGCACGCACGCTGGAGCTGGTCGATCTGATGCGCAAGGCCGCACGCGAAGGCGTGGTGCCGCCGCCTTTGGTGGACAGTCCGAAGTGTCCTCGCTGCGCGCTCGTCAGCATTTGTTTGCCCGACGAGGTGACGTTTCTTCAGTCTCAGGCCCACGAGCCACGGCCGCTCTTCCCCTCCCGCGACGACGCGTTGCCGTTCTACGTCCAGCACCAAGGCGCCAGAGTGAGGAAAGACGGAGACGTACTCAAGATCATGGAGCGTGACGAGCTGTTGGCGGAGGGGCGGTTGCGCGAGATCTCCCAACTCGTCCTCTTTGGAGGCGTGCAGGTGAGTACCGGCGTGATCCAAGAGCTCTGCAAACGCGGGATTCCAATGACGTATCTCTCGGGCGGCGGCTGGTTTTACGGCGTGACCCACGGGATGAGCCACAAGAACGTGGAGCTGCGCCGCCATCAGTACCGAACTGCGACGGACGCTTCCCGAAGTCTGGTACTCGCGCGCCGGTTCGTGCAGGCGAAGATCGCCAATTGCCGCACATTGCTGCGGCGCAATGCGAGTACCGTGCCGGAAGACGTGCTGGATGATCTGAAAGGCGACATGCGCCGCGCCGGTGAAGCGCCCACAATGGAGACATTGTTGGGGGTCGAAGGCAACTCGGCCCAGCGATATTTTTCATGGTTCTCGTCCATGCTCGCGAACGGAATGGGCTTTGCGTTCGAGCATCGCAACCGGCGGCCCCCCAAGGATCCGGTTAACGCCCTGCTCTCGCTGGCCTACGCCATGTTGGCCCGGGAATGGACGACGACGTTATTGGCGGTGGGGTTTGATCCGTATCTCGGGTTCTATCACCAGCCCCGTTATGGACGCCCCGCGCTGGCCTTGGATCTGATGGAGGAGTTTCGGCCGTTGATCGGGGACTCCGCGGTGATCACGGCCATCAACAATGAAGAGATTCGACGGAGAGATTTCATCGAGACCTTGGGCGCCGTCGCGCTTACGCCGGTCGGCCGGAGCCGGTTTATCGAAGTGTACGAGCGCCGGATGAGCCAGGAGATTACGCACCCGGTCTTCGGCTACACCATCAGCTACCGGCGGGTGTTGGAAGTCCAGGCAAGGTTGCTCGGGCGGCATCTGGCCGGTGAGATTCCCGAGTATCCCTCGTTTACCACGCGGTAGCGATGCGGCATCTGTACGTGGTCACGTACGATATATCGAGTCCCAAACGCTGGCGACGGGTGTTTCGGACGATGCGGGGTTTCGGCGACCATCTGCAACTCTCCGTGTTCCTCTGCGACCTGCCGCTGATGGAGCGCGTGCAGATGCAGGCGCTCCTGCACGAGATCATCCATCACGAAGAGGACAAGGTAATGATCGTCGACCTCGGGCCAACCGAAGGGCGCACGATTCAAAGTATCGAGACGATTGGCATTCCCGTGGAGATTACAAAACGGGGGCCCCAAGTGGTCTGATTTGCCGCTCGTTGGTGCGAGCGGTTCAGTGCGAGAAGAAAGTCTGAACGGCATGCGGCCAGGGTGTTGAGTTTCGGGGATTACCGTGGAAAGGGAGGGAGGATGCAGAGAGAAATCGGAAAGCGCTCGCAAATGCCTTTAGAGGATATCGAAATATCAGATAAATTCCAGGGTGCTGTTTCCGCGGTCTCACAGCCGCGGCCTCATTGAAGCTTTCGGAGTCGCCGCGCCAAGCAACGCGCGAGTGCAGGTTTCCGCGGTCTCACAGCCGCGGCCTCATTGAAGCGACTGGAAGGCCGGAAAAATCTCGATCCGAGGGCGACGTTTCCGCGGTCTCACAGCCGCGGCCTCATTGAAGCCACTATCATCCCAAGTGTCTCGGGATCTATCTACACGTTTCCGCGGTCTCACAGCCGCGGCCTCATTGAAGCAGTATATCAAGATCATGGACGGGACCGCGGACAGCGGTTTCCGCGGTCTCACAGCCGCGGCCTCATTGAAGCGATCTTACCATCGACAAGCACAAAGAGGCGTCTTTCGTTTCCGCGGTCTCACAGCCGCGGCCTCATTGAAGCTGAATGTCAAGATAATCTCCAGTATCTCGGTTGACACGTTTCCGCGGTCTCACAGCCGCGGCCTCATTGAAGCAACTGGTGTGTTGAAAGCGTCTGCATCTAGCGGTCCTCGTTTCCGCGGTCTCACAGCCGCGGCCTCATTGAAGCATAGAACTCGTGGAAATTATCAAGAATAACATCGAGGTTTCCGCGGTCTCACAGCCGCGGCCTCATTGAAGCCTGCCACAGGTCTTATCAATGGAGGAAATCAAAGTGCACGTTTCCGCGGTCTCACAGCCGCGGCCTCATTGAAGCTGTCCGCATTGTGAAAAACTTGGAGTAGGGTACGTCCGTGTTTCCGCGGTCTCACAGCCGCGGCCTCATTGAAGCTTGTGTTTGCTACCCATTCTCATCGTCGCACCCCCTGTTTCCGCGGTCTCACAGCCGCGGCCTCATTGAAGCGTGGTTTACACCGTTAGGCCGCGGGCCGATTGAGCCGGTTTCCGCGGTCTCACAGCCGCGGCCTCATTGAAGCATACCGGGGGTCGCCGCACACGATTCCTTGGCGTCGTTTCCGCGGTCTCACAGCCGCGGCCTCATTGAAGCTGGGACTAAAAAAAAAAGCGGGAGGCCTGTTGTCGGTTTCCGCGGTCTCACAGCCGCGGCCTCATTGAAGCGATCACCATCTTAGCAGAATATTTCGCGAAGGAAGAAGGTTTCCGCGGTCTCACAGCCGCGGCCTCATTGAAGCTATCGCGACGTGTCGAGAATGGTATCCTCCGGCCGCATGTTTCCGCGGTCTCACAGCCGCGGCCTCATTGAAGCTTCGTCGTTAATCGCTCAATCCGGAGAGGAAAACATGTTTCCGCGGTCTCACAGCCGCGGCCTCATTGAAGCCTCGGCCTGACCTATCTGCCGGAGCACCAACTGTGGGTTTCCGCGGTCTCACAGCCGCGGCCTCATTGAAGCCACTCCTCCGACAGCGACGATTCGTAGGCCGTGATCGTTTCCGCGGTCTCACAGCCGCGGCCTCATTGAAGCGCGGCCCCAGCGCGTCCCAGACGGCCCCCGCGACGCGGTTTCCGCGGTCTCACAGCCGCGGCCTCATTGAAGCCATCACCGCATGGCCGTTGAGAGGACGATCCGCCCGGGTTTCCGCGGTCTCACAGCCGCGGCCTCATTGAAGCCCGATTGGCCAGACACCACTGGCGGCATTTGCCATACGTTTCCGCGGTCTCACAGCCGCGGCCTCATTGAAGCCGGGCCGCCCTGGCCGGTGATGTGGGTGAACAGCAACGTTTCCGCGGTCTCACAGCCGCGGCCTCATTGAAGCCCCGCACTGCTGCAATCCGTGATCTCGCGGCACGGCTCGTTTCCGCGGTCTCACAGCCGCGGCCTCATTGAAGCATGGTGGCGGTAATGTCGGTCTTGCTCATCTGGTCGGTTTCCGCGGTCTCACAGCCGCGGCCTCATTGAAGCGGAAGCGCTCTCCCTCCAGCCGCATCGAATTGTTTGGTTTCCGCGGTCTCACAGCCGCGGCCTCATTGAAGCCAGGCACGCTCGGAATCCGCCACAACCGCCTCATAGTTTCCGCGGTCTCACAGCCGCGGCCTCATTGAAGCGCCTCGACCTGCGCCTTTGTCGGCGCGCGGCTTACGCGTTTCCGCGGTCTCACAGCCGCGGCCTCATTGAAGCACGCTGAAAACGCCGTTCCTGTTGGCGCGGCGGGTGGGTTTCCGCGGTCTCACAGCCGCGGCCTCATTGAAGCCCGACCTCTTGCCGGAGCGATTCGCGGGCGCGGTCGGGTTTCCGCGGTCTCACAGCCGCGGCCTCATTGAAGCGGGCAACCGGAAGTGCTCGCGCCCCGTCAGCATCAGCGTTTCCGCGGTCTCACAGCCGCGGCCTCATTGAAGCCGTTTCCCCGCCCGCTCTGGGCGCGAGTGAACCGAGTTTCCGCGGTCTCACAGCCGCGGCCTCATTGAAGCCACTTCATTGAGTTTCCCGTTCGTGATCGCATCGACAGTTTCCGCGGTCTCACAGCCGCGGCCTCATTGAAGCAATACCAACATGCTGACGCGGCCGATCCTGGTCAACGTTTCCGCGGTCTCACAGCCGCGGCCTCATTGAAGCTTCAAGCCCGGCTGTCGGTGCGGATCGTAGGGCGTCTGTTTCCGCGGTCTCACAGCCGCGGCCTCATTGAAGCTGTGGGATTTGCTGGAAAACGATCCGCGGTGAGGGCAGTTTCCGCGGTCTCACAGCCGCGGCCTCATTGAAGCGACGCCCCGCTGCTGAACGGCGCGCGGCCGTGCGGCGTTTCCGCGGTCTCACAGCCGCGGCCTCATTGAAGCGTGACCCCGCGATGCGAGATCAGATAATTACTCCTAGTTTCCGCGGTCTCACAGCCGCGGCCTCATTGAAACGTAGTCCGTCTTGACAATGCCGAGCCCACACGCCTAGCATTTGCATAAGGTCTTTTAGTGGACATATGGCGTGTTGCGATGGGTGTTCGTCGGCTGTATCTCAAAATTGGCGATCGGGTGATTCACCGTCGGTATCCGCAGTGGGGCAACGGTGAGGTGGTGGAGGAGCGTACCGCGGTGACCGACGGCGGGATGTGTTTCGTGCGGATCGTGTTTGCGGACGGGCAGGAGCGATCCTTCATCAATAATCTCGACGATGTGAATTGTTGTTACTACACCGGAATCAGGGTCAACGCTTAAGAGGCTGTTGATAACCGGCCATCTGCAGCGTTGTCGCCCCTTAGGTGCCACGGCCGCCTCACCGTCTCGGCGGCGCTCGTGGCTCGGCGCCCCTTCCTCGGGGCGCCACTCGCCTCACGTACGACCCAGTACGCTGCGGTGCGGTTCTCGCTTCGCCTTGCATCTGACCGGTTCTGAACAGCCTCACGTTGTCTGACGATGCGACAACGCTTGAGACGGTCTGATCAGACTGTCTAGAAACCCGGTCCGCTCCAGATTCCTTCCGATCGTTTCCCATGCGGTCTCCTTCGCCCTGAGGTAGGGCACCACAGCCCAGGCTGGAAGCTCTAGTAGTTCTTTAAGGATGTGTGGGTTGGTGCGGATTGCCTCGTCCTGGGCCTGACTGGTCTGATTGATCACCCCGCCTAAGAACTTGAGCCCGTGCGCTTTGGCGACTTGGACCGTCAGCAGGGCGTGGTTGATCGCGCCGAGTTTGTTGCCGATGACCAAAAGAAGAGGGAGGCCAAGGGCTCGCGCCAAGTCCAAAGTCGTCGTGAGGTAGGTCCCCCGCATTCGGCTGAAATCCCCCCATCCCCCCTTTGTCAAAGGGGGGCAAGGGGGGATTTTACCAATGCTGAGTGGGACCATTAGTCCGCCCACACCCTCGACCACAACGATGTCGTGTCGGCTTGCGAGGCGGTGGAAGCGTTGAACGATCGTTGCGAGGGAGATGCGGGTGCGTTGACGCCGCGCCGCAACCAGGGGGGCAAGGGGTGGGCCAAAGCGGTAGGGGCTGATATCGGTCAGCGGATCAGAGGAGCCGGCGACCCGGCGCAGGAGTTCCGCGTCGGCGTGAGCCCCTCCTGCGACACCGCTCTCGACCGGCTTCATCACGCCGACATCGAGGCCCCGGCGCCGCAGCGCCCAAACCAGCCCCGCGGAGACAAGGGTTTTCCCCACTCCTGTATCCGTGCCTACGACAAAGACGCCTCGTGATCGCTTGGTCATGGGCTCAGAGAGTCCCCGCCGGGATGCGGCTATCCATGACAAAGATCTGCCCCGAGATCCACGGGAGCGAAAGGATCGAGAACATCGTGTCAGCCGCGTCCTCTGGTGAAATGACCCCGGGGATCAGTTGTTGCTCGCGGAGAGTCTCTGCGGTTGCGCCGACGGACTCGGTATCCAGCACGGGCGGGCACACGGCGTTGACGCGGATGTTGTCCGGTCCCAGCTCGCGGGCCGAACTCCGGGTGAACGCGATCAGGCCGGCTTTGGCCGCGCTGTAGGCGCTCTGGCCGCGGCGGCCTTGCAGCGCGGCGATCGAGGACACGTTCAGGATCGCCCCGCCGCGTTGTCTGGCCATCACAGGGGCAACGGCCTGGGTGGCGCGCCAGGCTGCGGTGAGGTCGGTGGCGATCACGCGATCCCACGCGTCATCGGGCGTCGAGACGACCAGACGATCATCCACCACGCCGGCGTTGTTCACCCACGCATCGATCCGTCCCCAATGGGTCACGGTCTGCTCGACGATCTGTGGAAAGGTCCCTGGGATGGTGACGTCCGCTTGAAGGACCAGGGCGCGGCCGCCAGCCTCGATGATGGCCTTGGCAACTGCCTCTGCCTCGGCGCGCCGCGTGCGGCAGTGCACGACCACGCGCCAGCCCGCACGGCCGCAACGCAACGCGATCGCGCGACCCAGGCCGCGCGAGGAACCGGTGACGACGATAACCGGCGGGGCTGACGCGTCAGATGACGCCAAGTTGTTTGGCGACCCGTTCGAGCGCCGACAAGGCGAGCCCGAGGTCGTCGGGCGTGTGCGTCGCGAGGATTGAGGTCCGCAGGCGTGCGGTGCCGGCGGGCACGGTGGGCGGTCGGATCGCGGGGGCGAACACGCCCTCCTCCATTAACGCCGACGCCATCTGAACGGCGCGCGCGTCGGCTCCGATCCGAAGCGGGATGATGGGCGAGGCGCTGCCCAAGGTGTCGAATCCCATCTTACGCACGCTGTCGTGCCAGATGTGGCGGTTGGCCCAGAGGCGTTCGCGGCGCTCGGGTTCGTCTTCCAGCACGCGAATCGCTTCCAGCGAGGCGGCTGCGATCGCGGGAGGCAGGGCCGTGGTGTAGATGAATGTGCGGGCGCGGTTGACCAGATAGTCGATCAAGACTTTGGGGCCTGCAACAAACCCCCCGAGTGCGCCGAGCGCTTTACTCAGGGTGCCCATCTGGATGATCGGGCGGTCGCGCAGGTTCCAATGCTCGGACGAGCCCGTGCCCCGGGCACCGAACACGCCGGTGGCATGGGCGTCGTCGACCAGGAGCATCGCGTCATATTGCTCGGCGAGTACCACCAGGTCGGGCAGTGGCGCGAGGTCGCCTTCCATGCTGAACACGCTGTCGGTCACGATCAGCGCGCGGCCGTTTGGTGCACGGCGCTTCAACAGAGTCCGGAGTTGATCCAGCCGGTCGCGCCGATAGATCCGGAACCGGGCGTTGCTGGCCCGGCATCCGTCGATCAGGCTGGCATGGCAGTCGCGATCAGCCAGGATCAGATCGTCCCTCCCGACCAATGACGGGATGATGCCCAAGTTGGCCTGGTACCCGGTGCTGAACACCAGCGCGGCCTCGGTGCCCTTGAGGCGAGCCAGCGCGGCCTCCAGTTTTTCATGTTCCGGGCTGTTCCCCGTCAACAGGCGCGAGGCCCCCGCGCCCACTCCTTCGCGCTCGATCACGCGAATGGCCGCGGCCTTGACGCGCGGGTGCTCGGCCAAGCCCAAGTAGTTGTTGGACCCGAAGTTGACCAGAGTGCGCCCGTTCCACACGAACCGCGGCCCCACGCCTCCTTCGATGGTCCGGAGCACGCGAAGTCTGTCTGCCTTCCGTACACGCTCCAGCTCTTGCCGATAAGGAGCGAAGAGGTCACGCGTGGGGCTGAACGGGGATCGGACCACTAGGAACCTTTCCGGGCAACCGCCAGGTTGAGCCCGTTCAGGAACGCGTCAGATGCAAGGCGGAGCGAGCGCCCGCACCGCAGCGTACTGGGTCGTACGTGAGGAGCGGACGCGCAGCGACAACGCCGCAGACGACCGTTCCTGGACGGGCTCCCTAGGCCGGCTCGATGACGCAGCGAAACGGGTACCCCGCACTCTTCGCTGCCTGGTGGACTTGCGCCTGTTTCATCTCGGCCTGCTCGAGTGGGAGCGTGGCCACGTGCGAGGCGCCGGTGGTATGAACCTCCCACATTAATCGCGTCGCAGTGGGCGGGTCTTTCTGGAAAAAACGAATCAACACGTCCACCACGAATTCCATGGTGGTGACGGGATCGTCGAGCAGGATGACTTTGTACGGCGGGATCAGCGCCACGTCGGACGTGGTGTCCTGATCAGGCAAAACCGGAGTCAGGGTCGTCACGGCGGATGTCCTACCACATGCGCGGAGAGGGGGTCAAACGTCCCCGAATGCCCATCGGAGGTATTGGGGAGTCTTGACAAAACATTCAGCTCGATGGTAAATACTAATCAGTAATTGATCCTAACTAGTTTCAAACAATGAATCAGAAACGCCTGCATAAGCACGACCCCGTCGCCACGCGCCTCAAAGACGCGGGCCTCAAGCTTACCCATCAGCGGTTGGCGATCTACCAGGCGCTGGCGGACACGGAGAGCCATCCGACGGCCGAAGAGGTCCACGCCGCGGTGAAGCGCTCGTACCCCATGATGTCGCTGAACACCGTGTACACCACGTTGGAGACGCTCAAGTCGATCGGGTTGATTCAGGAAATGCGCTTCCTCGATAATATCGCGCGGTACGACGCCAACGTGGACCCCCATCATCACGTGGTGTGTGTCGCGTGCCGCCGGGTCGAGGATTTCGAAGACGCCGCGCTCGACCGCATCCAGGCGCCGGCAGCGGTCAAGCGAAGGTATCGGTTGGTCGGTCACCACGTGCAATTCCTGGGGTACTGCCCGTCGTGCCGATCGGAAGGACACTAATCCAAATCTCACGCAGGGAGGAAGGAACCATGGCAAAGAATCTTCAGGGCACCAAGACGTTGGCGAATTTGAAAGAGGGGTTTGCCGGTGAGTCGCAGGCGAACCGGCGCTACCTGTACTTCGCGCGTAAAGCGGACATCGAGGGGTATCCGGACGTGGCCGGCGTGTTTCGAGACACCGCCGAGGGCGAAACCGGACACGCGTTCGGTCACTTCGACTTCATGGCCGCGGTGGGCGACCCGGTGACCGGCGTGCCGGTCGGGGATACCGACAAGAACCTCAAGTCCGCGATCGAAGGCGAGACCTACGAGTACACCCAGATGTATCCGGGGTTCGCCAAGACGGCGCGGGAAGAGGGTTTCGAGGAGATCTCCGAGTGGTTTGAGACGCTGGCGCGGGCCGAGAAATCACATGCCGGGCGGTTCACCAAGGCGTTGGACAGCCTCAAGAAATAGGCGAAATCTCAACCGGCAGTGTGACCTGACGGCACGGGCGCGCCCCAGCGGGCCCGTGCCGTCCCAAGCGAGGGGGCATGGAGGCTCAGTTTTCCGATTCCAAGTTTTGGGACGCGGGTTCGCTTCAGCGGGAGTGGCTGCGGGTGGCCGACATCTGTCACGGCTGCCGCCGCTGCTTCAATCTCTGTCCTTCATTCTCCATCTTGTTCAATGGGATCGACGCGCTGGACGGCGAGGTCGAAAAGCTGGGCGATACGGTCGCGCGCCAGGTCGTTGACGCGTGTTACTACTGCAAGCTTTGCTACAACCATTGCCCGTACACCCCGCCCCACGAATTCAAGCTGGATTTTCCCTTACTGATGGTGCGGGCCAAAGCGGTGCGTGCCAAGACCCAGCGGCCGCGGTTGCGCGATCGTCTGCTGGTGAGGACCGATTTGATCGGTCGCTCCTTGCGCTGGGTGGCCCCGCTGGTGAATCGATTGACGGGCGTTGCGTGGTTTCGCAGCCTGTTGCACCGGTGGGGCGGGATCCACAAGGACCGGCGCCTGCCTCCGGTGGCGTCTCAGACGTTTCCGATGTGGATCGAGAAGCACGAGAGACGCGCCGTGGGCGAGCGGAAGGTGGCGTTGTTCTCGGGGTGCCTCACCAACTACAACTATCCGTCCATCGGACGCGCCACGGTGCAGGTGCTGGAGAAGAACGGCGTGGCCGTTGCGTGGCCGGAGCAGCGCTGCTGCGGAATGCCGTATTTCGACACCGGCGACCTGGAGACGATCCACCACCACGCGCGAGACAACGTGGCGTCGCTCAAGGCGATGGTCGACCAGGGTTACGCCGTGGTCTCTCCGATCCCGACCTGCAGTTTGATGATCAAGAAAGAATACCCCGCGTTGCTCGGCAGCGACGACGCCCGGATGGTGGCGAAACACACCTTCGACGTGTGCGAGTATCTCATGGCGCTCCACCAGAAGGGACTGCTCTCCACCGACTTCCGGGAGCGCGTCGGCACGGTGGCCTACCAGGTCCCGTGTCATCTGCGCGATCAGAACATCGGATACAAGTCCCGCGACCTGCTGCAATTGATTCCGGGGACCACGGTGGAAGTGATCGAGCGGTGCACGGGGCACGACGGGTCGTGGAGCCTGAAGACCGAGTTCTTCGCGGCGTCCATGCAGGTGGGACAAAAGGCGTTTCGCGCGGTCGCCGCGGCCGAGGCCGACACGCTGGTGTCGGATTGCCCGTTGTCCGGACTTCAACTCGAGCAGGGCACGGGAAAGAAGAGTTGTCATCCCATCGAAGTCGTCAACCGGGCGTACGGTTTGCCCGCCGTGTGAGGAGTTCCGCGATGTTGAAAGTCCATCGATCCGAGGTGAAGTCGCTGCCCGAGTACGAACGGGTCCGCGAGCAGTCGCGCCGCGAGGTCATCGCGCTGAAGAAAAAACGGCGCGTGGCACTGGGCGAGTGCGTGTCCCTGGTATTCGAGAACCGGCGCACGGTCACGCACCAGATCCAGGAAATGATGCGAACCGAACACCTCTACGATGAAAACCAGATCCTCCACGAGATCGAGACCTACAACCGGTTGATCCCGGGGCCGAACGAGCTGTCGGCCACGTTGTTCATCGAGGTGGATGATCCGCAGGCCATCAAACCCACGCTCGACCGATTGCGCGGCATCGACAACGGGCGCTCGCTGTTCCTGCGCGTCGGCGACCTGCCGCCGATCTACGCGGCGTTCGAGGCAGGGCACAGCAACGAGGAGAAAATCAGCGCCGTGCACTATCTCCGATTTGCGCTCGACGCGAAAAGCCAGGAGGGGCTGCGTAGCGGCGCCCCCGCAGCGCTGGTGATGGATCACCCGCGGTACCAGGCTGAGACTGCTCTTAGTGATGAGACGCGGCGGCAGCTGATCCAAGACCTTTCCTCCTAAAGCCTGTCCATGAAGGGTCATCTGCGGCGTTGCCGCTGCGCATCCGGTCCTCGCGTACGCACCCAGTACGCTTCGGTCCGGTGCTCGCGGCGCCTGGCATCTGACTCCTTCCTGAACAGGCTTCAAGCGCGGAAGACCGGCCGCGCATGGGGGGCTCCAGAACAGAAATTTCCTAGGAGGTCGCTCGCCATGGACGTCACTCCCTTTTTGCTCGATGGTCAGTGGGTCACCAGTCGTTCCACCATCCCCTTACGCAACCCCCACACCGGAACGGTGATCGCGAAGGTCTGCCAGGCGGACCAGGAACATCTTGACCAGGCCATTGCCGCGGCGGAGCGCGCCTTCCGGGACACCCGCGCGCTCCCGCGGCACCAGCGGGCGGCATGGCTCTCGAATACGGCCGCGGGCCTGGCCGCGCAGAAGGCGGATCTCGCGCGGCTGATCGCGTCCGAGGCGGGGAAGCCGGTCCAATACGCGAGCAGCGAGGTGGATCGGGCCGTCGCGACCTTCACAGTCGCCTCGGAAGAGGCCAAGCGGCTGGCGGGCGAGTGGATTCCCACGGACTGGACGCCGGCCGGCGAGGGGTACGTGGCCATGACCAAACGCGTGCCGCTGGGTCCGGTGGCGGCGTTCGCGCCGTTCAACTTTCCGTTGAACCTGGTTGCGCACAAGATCGCGCCGTGCTTGGCCTCGGGCAACACCGTGGTGCTCAAGCCGCCGCCGCAAGCGCCGCTGACCTCCTTGCGCCTGGGGCAGATCCTCCTGGACGCGGGGGTGCCTCCGGGCGTGGTCAACGTCCTCCCGTGTGAGATCCCGATTGCGGAGGCCCTGGTCGCGGATCCGCGGATCCAGTTCATCACGTTCACCGGCAGCGCCAAGGTCGGCTGGCACCTCAAAGCCAACTCGGGGAAGAAAGGCGTGTTGCTCGAACTGGGCGGCAACGCGGCCGCGGTGGTGCACGTTGACGCGGATTTGCCGTGGGTGGCCAAGCGCCTGGCCGTGGGCGCCTTCGCCTACGCGGGCCAGATTTGCATCTCGGTCCAGCGTATCCTGATCCACGAGGCGGTTTACGAGCGTTTCGTGGAGCAGTTCCTGTCCGAAGTCGACGCGCTGCCGGCGGGCGATCCGCTCGACGCCAAGACCGTGGTCGGTCCCTTGATCGACCAGGCAGCGGCGGATCGGGTCGAACGCTGGGTGTCCGACGCCGTAGCGGGTGGCGCGCAAGCGCTCCGGCCCGTCAGCCGGAAGGACAACGTGATCGCCCCGATCGTGCTCGCCAATACGAAACCGTCGATGGCGGTGAGCTGCGAAGAGGTCTTTGGCCCGGTCGTGACCCTGGCGCCGTACCGGTCGTTCGACGAGGCGCTGGCTGCGGTGAACGACTCGCGCTACGGTCTGCAAGCCGGGGTCTTCACCCACGACATGCGCCGGGTCTTCGAGGCGATCGATCGTCTCGATGTGGGCGGGGTGATCGTCAACGACTATCCGACGTTTCGCGTGGACCACACGCCGTACGGCGGCATGAAGGACTCGGGCCTGGGTCGCGAAGGCGTCAAATACGCGATGGATGCCATGACGCAGATCAAAACCACCGTGTTCAGGACCGGCCATTCACTCTGAAAGGGAGATGCCATCGGATCATGTCATGGTAGCGTGATATAGTATCTTGACATGATGGCGTATCCGTGAGAAGCTGATTTTTGTGAAAACCGCGAGCGCGTTGAGATCGCCCGAGCAGGCCCAGGTTGCCGGGGCATTGATCCGCCGAATCAGGAACGCGCTGGCCCTCTCGCAGGAGAGCCTCGCCGGCGTGTTGGGCGTGTCGGTCCGCACCGTCGTTCGTTGGGAGAGCGAAGGGGATGAGCCGCCTCAGATCGAGCGGGAACGGCTCGAATGGGTGGGGGAACTCGTCGACATTGCCCGAACGATCATGGAGGAGGACGAAGTCGGCCGGTGGTTCAAGACGCCGAAGGCGGCGCTCGGCGGCCGGCGGCCGGTTGAACTTCTCGGCTCGCTCCGCGGCTTGCAGCAGATCCAGCGCGTGTTGGAATCCACCCGCTGGGGCATCTTTTAGCACCCCTCGTAATTGTCTCCTCGCGTCAATCCCCGCAGCCTCCGCACGGTTCCACCCCGCCGGTTCGAGGCGGTGGTCGTACGTATCATTGCCGACGCGTACCGGGACCGACCGTTGTCGCTGGAAGGCAGCGTCTTGTACGGCGGGCGCTACAACCCGCCGGGTGAGTTCGGCGCGCTTTACTGCGGCCTAACGACCGAGACCTGTTGGGCCGAGCTTGAGCACAAACACGAAGGGAGACTCAAACGCAGTGCGTTTCGCCTGGTGCGGTTGTCGGTTCGCCTGCAGCGCGTCCTCGATTTGACAGCGTCGACGGTCCGCGACGCGCTCGACTTGCCCCCGGAGGCGCTGACGCGACCGACTGACTACGCCCTCACGCGAGCGATCGCCCGCTCCGCTCGGGAGGCCGGGTTCGAAGCGATCCTTGCGCCGTCCGCCGCAGGAAAAGGGACGATCCTGGCGATCTTCACCGATCGGCTCGCGGAGGGTTCAGGAGTCGCCGCAAAGACGAGGTCCATGCGCAGCCGGGGGCGTGTGCGAACGCCCCGCCGGCCGCGTTGACGACTTGGAGCATTGACGACTCGGAGCCCTTGACCTGACCGTCCAAAAGCTGATAAGGTCCGCGGCAATTCACCCCTGACCGGAGTCCCACGAGCGACGCTGCATGGCGGATCAAACCGAGGAATCGTCAGTCGCCTACCAAGTCAAGCTCCCCGCGTTCGAGGGGCCGCTCGACTTGCTGTTGCACCTCATCAAAGAGCACCGGGTCGACATCTACGACATCCCGATCGCGCTGATCACGCGGCAATACCTCGAGTACCTCGATCTGATGAAGGAGTTGAACCTGTCCATCGCCGGGGAGTTCTTGGTGATGGCGGCGACGTTGGTGCAGATCAAGTCCCGCATGTTGCTTCCGCGCGAGGAACAGGCCGACTCCTCCGAGCCCGAAGAGGACCCCAGAGAAGAGTTGGTCCGACGCCTGGTCGAGTATCAGCGCTTCAAGGGCGCTGCGGAGGGCTTGGAGGAACGCGAAACCGCGTGGCGCGACGTGTTCCGGCGTGCCCCGACGCCGGCTCCCCAGGAGATCGAGGAGTACGAGCTGGGCGAGCTGTCCGTCTTCGACCTGCTGACCGCGCTGCGCGAGGTCCTCGAACGCGCGCCCGATCAGACCATCATGGATGTGACCGTCGACACACTCACGGTCCGGGATCGGATGACCGCGATCATCGAGCGGTTCGACGCATTGGCCGACAGCGCGCAGCTCCGGTTCGACGAGTTGTTCGACCGCGCGGAGACCCGCCTGGCCGTCATCGTCACGTTCCTCGCGCTGCTGGAGTTGGTCAAGATGCACGTGTTGGGCCTGAGGCAGGGCGCCCCCGGCGGGGAGATCCTGGTGGTCCGCGTGGACCCGGCAGCGCCCTCGGCGAACGGTGGGGATTCCTCGAACGAGTTGCACCATGGATGATCGCGAACTGAGGCCGATTCTGGAGGCGCTGCTGTTCGTCTCGCCCGATCCGCTCTCGTTGAACCGGTTGTGCGAGGTGCTCGACGGGATCGACCGAACCCGTATCGTCGCGTGTCTGAATGACTTGCGGGACGAGTACCGGCGAGCCGACCATGGGCTGACCCTGGTCGAGGTGGCGGGCGGGTATCAACTCGCGACCGTGCCGGAGGCAGCGCCCTGGCTGCGCAAGCTGTCGGTGGCCAAAGCGCCGCCGCGCCTGTCAAAGCCCGCCTTGGAGACGCTCGCCATCGTGGCGTACAAACAACCCCTGACCCGACCGGAGATCGAAGCCATCCGGGGCGTGGACGTGGCCGGCGTGGTCAAGACGCTGATGGATCGGCGGCTGGTCAAGATCGTGGGCCGCAAGGACGTTCCGGGCCGACCCATGATGTTCGGCACGACCAAGGAGTTTCTCCAGGCGTTTGGTCTCAATAACTTGGCAGATCTCCCGACCCTCAGGGATTTTGCGGAAATCGCCCGCGCGACCGACGCGTCGGTGGAGTCCGAATCGGACGCCTCGTCGGTCGAGGTTTCCGAGGCTGAGGCGGTGATCGCCGGAACGGACGAGCCCACCCAGGCCGCGGTTGACGCTGTCGAGCAGCCCGCCTCCTAGGAGTCTGACCGGCATCGAGCGACCTGAGCCTGTTTAGGAGTGCGTCAGATGCAAGGCGGCGCGAGAACCGCACCGGAGCGTACGTGGTGGGTACGTGAGGAGCGGGAGCGGAGCGCCAACGCAGCAGATGACCACTCATAGACAGGCTCCGACGCCCGTGGAACCGCTTCCACGAGCGTCGGTCCCGGACCTGCGGGGCGTGTCGTGTTGACCGTCATTTGCGGTCCCTTTCATCCCCATCTCGAACAGGCTCTCTCCAATGATCTGATTGCTGCCAAGGCCAATGATCCACTGGCGCCTCTGCTCGTGGTCGTGCCTTCGGAATCCCTGCGACGGCGGGTCGTCGGGCTCCTTGCCGGCGAGCGGCGTCAGGCCTTCCTCAACCTCTCGATCCTGACCTTTCACCAATGGTCGCGTCGTCTGGTCGAGGAGGCGACCGGACGCCGCCATCCCGCGCTCACCGACGATCACGCGTTCGAGGAGTTGACGCGCTTCTTGCTCGAACGCTCGGCACCGGGGGGCCCGTTTGCCGGCGTGGCGGCGACGCGCGGCGGCTGCGCCGCGCTCTGGCAAACCCTGCGCGATCTCAAAGACGCCAAGGTCCCGCCGGAGGCGTTCGTCGACGCGGTCTCGGAAGGCGTCTTTCCGGAGGAGAGCGCCACTAGGTTATCGGCGCTGGCGACTCTGTACCGAGACGTGCTCGCGGCGTCGCGATCCGCGGAGTGGATCGATTACACCGACCTGGACGCCGCCGCGGCCGAGGCGGCCTTGAAGTCCCCCTACCTGCACGCGCAGCGGACGATTGCCTATTACGGGTTCTACGACCTGACGCAGGCGCAATACGACGTTTTGCGGGCGGTGGCGACGCGCGCCGAAACCGCGGTGTATTTCCCAGTTGTCTCGGGTGACGCGGCGTGGGCGTTCGCCGAACGATTTCTCCGGCGGTATTTGGTGGGTCTGACCACGCGGCCGCTGCGGGTGCTGGACGGACCGGCCCCGGCGCGTTCGGCCACCGTAGTCACCTGTTCCGGTGCGAACGACGAAGTCGCGGTCTGCGCGAAAGAGATTCTGCGGTTGGTGGAGGAGGAGGGCGTCGCGTTCGAGGACATCGGCGTGGTCGCGCGGAGCCTCGAACCGTACGCGGACACGATCGCCCGCGAGTTCGGCCGCCACGGCATTCCCTTCGTGACCACGGCGCAGCGGAGTCTCTCGCGCTTCCCGCTCGCCCAAGCCGCGGTGCGGCTGCTGCGGATTGCCGAAGGGGAGCCGACGCGGGACGACGTCGTCGATGTGCTCTCATCCCCGTGGTGCCGCGTCGAGAGTCTGGTCCCGGGCGCCGAAGCCGCACCCGCGTGGTGGAGCGAGCTGGCGCGGTCGATCGGCGTCATCCGCGGGTACGAAGCGTGGGCCCTGCTGGGGGCTGCGTCGGGACCGGAGGGGAGCGGTGAGGGCGAGTCCGCCACGCGGGGCGATCAGGCAGCCGTGCTGCTGCGCGCGGTCTACACGCTGCGCGACGCGTGCGCCGGGTTGCCGGAGGCCGCGTCCGCCTCCGCACACGCGGAGGCGTGGCACGCGCTGCTCGAATCCTTGTTGGGAGTCTCCCCGGAAGCGGAGCTCGAGGACGGCGATGAGGACGAGGCGGGCGACGATGCAGTGTCGCGAGCGTTGATCGCGGCCTTTGCGGATCCGGCGCGCCTGGACCCCATTCGGCCGATCATGACGCGGCAGGCCTATGTCGAATCCGTGCGTCGCCGGATCGAGGCCACGGTGCTGCCGATGACCGACCGGCGCGGCCGAGGCGTGCTGGTCAGCGATGCCACGGCCGCACGCGGCGTCGAATTTCGCGTCCTGTTCGTGTTGGGGCTCAACGACGGAGCCTTCCCGCGGGTGGTGCGCGAGGATGCGTTTTTGCGGGACCACGACCGACGTCTCATCGAGACCACGCTCGGCTACAAGATTCCGGAAAAGCTCGCGGGCTACGACGAGGAACGCCTGCTGTTCGCCGCGCTGGTCCAAGCGGGTCGTGAGCGCCTGGTGTTGCTCAACCAGCGCGCGGACGACGCGGGCCGTGAGTTGGCTCCGTCATGGTATTTGGCCGCGTGGCAACAGGCCGCGGGCGCCGCGATCGTGGAGGTTCCCCGCCGGATGCGCGAGAAGCTGCAGGCTCCGCCGTTTGACCGTCTCGAGCGGTACACGCCCCGCGAAGCCGCGATCCTCGCCGCGCTTCTGGGTGCCGACGCGAGTCGTCTCGCCGACGATCGCACCGCCGCGTTTCTCGCGCGGGCGGGGCGCCTTCGTCGCGCCGTCGATGCATGGGGCACGGGGCTGTCGTCGTTCGACGGCGATCTGGGGCCGCCGAGGGAATGGCTCGCCGAAGTGCTCGCGCGTGGATACACCGCCACGGGGCTCAAGACGTACGCCGAGTGTCCGTGGCGGTACTTCCTCACGGAGGTGTTGGGCATCGCACCGCCGGCCGATGTGCAAGAGCGCGCGGGCCCGACGGTCCGGGACTGGGGTCTGCTGGCCCACGAAACCCTGGCGCGGGCGTCTCGGGCTCCGGCCGAGCCGATCGACTCGATCTGGCGCGAGGTGTGCGACCGGCATGCGCGGCGGCACGCGATCGGCTACCCGCTGGCGTGGGAGCTCGGGGTGGAACGGTTCGGGCGCGTCCTGGCCGAGGCCCTGGCCGACGACCGGGAGGAACTGGCGCGATCCGGGTACGCGCCGATCGAGGTCGAAGTGACCTTGAGCGGCGTGCTGGGCGGCGGGCGGGACATCCCGATCCGTGGCCGTCTCGACCGCATCGATGCGGGGACCGACGGTGGCCTGCGCGTGATCGACTGGAAGGTGCAGTGGGCGCGCTCGGGCGACCGCCGGGCGGATCCGGTCGCGGCGGCGCTGCGCGGCCAGGCCCTCCAGCCGCCGTTGTACGCGGCGCTGGCTCGGGCGCGCGCGTCCACGCGCGGCGAGGGGCGGCCGGTCGCAGTCGCGGTGTACGCGATTCGGCCGCGAGCGAACGACCCCCCGGTGTCGCGCGCGCGGTATGAGCCCGACGCGGACACGGCGGAGCGCATCCGGACCACCATCGCGACGCTCGTCGACGGCATCGAGGCCGGGGTGTTTCCCATGATCCCCGACGTGTATTGCGCGCGGTGCGACGTCTCGATCGCGTGCCGCCGCAGACACGCGCCGTCGCGCGCCCGCGCCGAGCGGGATCCCCGGACGGGCCGGATCGCGGGAGTCCGGCGCACGCCGGTTCGCGTGCCTGAGGCCGCGCCGTGATCGCGCCGGGCGACGCGGCCGAACGCGAACGCGCGATCCGCACGTTCGACGCCAACGTCGTGGTGACCGCGGGCGCGGGCACCGGCAAGACCACGCTGTTGGTCGAGCGCCTGGTGCACTTGGTGGTGCGTGACCCGGACCCCGTGCCGGTGACGGCGATCGTGGCGTTGACCTTTACGAACAAGGCCGCGGCCGAACTGGTGGTGAGGTTTCGCGAGCGCCTCCAGGCGCTGGCCGCGGCCGCGGACGGTCCCGCCGAGGCGGGCGTTGCGGACGAGGCGTCCGACGAGGTGGCGGCCCTGGTGTCGTGGACCCGTACCTCCGCTGCGGTGGTCGGCGCGCGGCTGCGCACCGCGCTGACGGATCTGGACCGCAGCCACATCGGGACCATCCACGCGTTCGCGGCCACGCTGCTCCGGCTCTTCCCCATCGAAGCCGGCGTGGACCCCAGGTTCCGCGAGGCCGATGAAGCGGCGCGTCGCGACCACCTGGCCGAGGCCTGGGAGGCCTGGCTGCAGCGTGAGTTGAGGCGCGAGGCGCCGCGCACCGCGCTCTGGCAGCGACTGCTCGAACGCGCGACGCTCGATGAACTCTTCGAGCCGGCCGCGGGGTTGAGCGTCGAGTCCATCCCGGCGTCGGCGATCGGCGGGTTGACCACGGTTCCTCCCCAGGTCGAGGCGTGGCTGACCGCGGCGTGCGACGAGGCGCGCAGGCTCTTGGCGGCGCACGTCCCCCACCGGCGGGCCATTGAACAGCGGCTGGCCGCCGCGGAACGCGTCATCGCGGCGTCGGCGGACGGCCGCGCCATCGACAGGGCCGCGGCCGAGTCGGTGGCGAACGAGGTGACATCGGTGCCCAGGGGGTGGGACGCGGGGGAGGCAGCTCGCGCCAAGGCGTTGATCAAGCTGGCGCGCCGGCTTTGCGCGGTGGACGCCGAGACCGTGGCCTTGCTGGGCGAAGGGCTCGCGCCCTTTGTGCGCGAGTGCCGCGCGTCGTTCGCACGGGCGGGTTGGGTGACCTTCGACGGGCTCCTGGCGCGGGCGCGAGACCTGGTCCGCGATCATCCCCGTGTTCGCGAAACGCTCAAGCGGCGCTTCGGCGCGCTGTTGGTCGACGAGTGCCAGGATACCGATCCGATGCAGTACGAGATTTTATGCTTCCTCGCCGAGGCCCCGGGCGCGTCGGCCCCAGACTGGCGCAGCGTGCGCCTCGCACCGGGCAAACTGTTCATGGTCGGCGACCCCAAACAGTCGATTTACGGCTTTCGCGGCGCGGACCTCGAAGCGTACCAAGACGTCGTGCGAACCGTGCTTGCGCAAGGGGGGGTGGAATGCACGCTAAGCACGAACTTCCGAAGCCGCGGCGCGATCCTCGACGCGGTGAACGCCGTGGGGGAGCGGCTGCTGGTGCACCGCCCGGGTCTCCAGGCGGCGTACCAGCCGATCGCGTCCGCGGCCGGCGCATCCGGCGGGGTGAAACCGATCGTCCGGATCGTGCGCTCGCCCGGGGGCACGTTCGACGCCGCGGACGCGCGAGAAGCCGAGGCGGACAGCCTGGCGCAGTGGCTGAGCCAGTCGGTCTTCGGCGCGGTGACGGTCCGGAATGGGCGGGGCCTGGAAAAACGCGCCGAGCCGGGTGATGTGGCGGTGCTGCTGCGCGCGCTGACCGACGTCCACGTCTACCTCGAAGGATTGCGCCGACACGGGATTCCGTACGTGGTGGAGGGCGAACGACGGTTCTTCGCCGCGCCCGAAGTCGTGGACGCGATCAATGTCCTTCGAACGTTGGCGTCGCCGCACGACGCGGTTGCGCTGGCGGGCGTGCTCCGTTCGCCGCTCGGCGCCGTGACCGATCCCGAGTTGTATGAGTTGGCGCGGTCGGGTTGGCTGGACTACCGCGTGATCGAAACCGACGCCCCGCCGTGGCCGTGGCTGCCGGCCACGCTCTATCGCGAACTTTCGGCCCTGTCACGGGACATCCCGCGCCTGCCCGTGGACGAGGCCATCACCGCGGTGTTCGACCGGCTTCCGCTGCAGGTGCTGGCCGCCGGCGGTCCGTACGGCGATCAGGCCGCCGCGAACCTCGACAAACTGGAGCGGATCGCGCGGGAGCTTGTCGCGGACGGTCTGTCGTTCCCGGGATTGGTGGCGCGCCTGGCCCATCGAGTCCGCGACGAGGTCGAAGAGGGGGAGAGTCCGCTGGTGGATGAGGCCGTGAACGCGGTCAAAGTCCTCAGCGTGCACAAAGCCAAGGGACTCGAATTCCCGATCGCGGTGCTGGCGGCCGCCCACGGCGGACGGCGATCGGGTCAACGACCCACCGTGCTCAGGCATTGGAGCAGCGGGGCGGTCGGCGTCCGCGTGGGAGACGTGTCGTCGCTGGCCGGCGTCTATCTGACGGAGCAGCTGGCCGTGAAGGAGGCGGAGGAAAGCCGCCGACTGCTGTACGTGGCCATGACGAGGGCGCGCGACCTGCTGGTGGTGTCGGGCGCGGAAACCGGGCGCGGGCCGGCCCCCGACGGCCCCGCGGCGTTGATCGCCGAGGCGTCGGACACGGTGTGGGGAACGCTGCCGCCGACGGATTCCGCCGCGGCATCGCTGTTCGACTGGCGCGTGGTGGAGGCCGAGCCCGCCCGGGGAGCCGGGATGTTCCGGCCGGCCGCGAGTCCCGCGTGGCCCGAACCGTCCACGTTCGCGTCGCGGTGGGCCGAGCGCGCGGCCCGAGCCGAACGAATCGCCGGCACGCCGAAGTTCGTGACCCCCACCGGGTTTGCGGCCCGAACCGGGGCGGCGCGCGTCGCTCGAACCGCCGCGAGGTCCGGCGCCGGGCACCGCGCGCGACGGATCGGAACCTTGGTCCACGCCTTCCTGCAAGGCTGGGACTACCGCGCCGACATCGGGCGCTGGCCCGCTGAAATGGAGGCGTTCATGGCGGTCCAGCACGACGACGGTCTCGCGGTGACGACCGATGAGCTGCGGGACATCCTGGCGCCCTTCTTCACATCCCCCCTCTATCAAGAGCTGGCTGCGGCGCGTATCCTCGGCCGCGAGGTCCCGTTGATTATGCCGTGGGATGATGCGATCATGGAAGGCGTCATCGATCTGATCTACGAGCGCGACGGCCGCTTGTATGTGGCCGACTACAAGACCGACGCGGTGGATGCGTCGTCGGCTCGCGCTGCGGCGGAGCGCTACCGGGCTCAAGGCGACGTGTACGCGCGGGCGGTGCGGGAAGGGCTCGGC
Organism: Nitrospirota bacterium; assembly: GCA_040757335.1. NCBI lineage: Bacteria > Pseudomonadati > Nitrospirota > Nitrospirota bacterium. The sequence continues at coordinate 111,294 of JBFLXB010000005.1, forward strand.
CGGGACGTCCACGCGTTCCGGTGTCTGTTCCTGCGGCCGGCCGTGGCGATCGATTTGCCCGTGCGCGGCCGCGGCTGACTGGGAGATCGCGATGTTCATCAAGCGTGAGGACTATACCTACCTCGAAGGCCTGTATCGCACGCTGGCTCCCGCCCAGCAAGAACGGTTCATGACGAGCCTGTTGGGCAAGGGCAAACCGGGTGAACTGGCTGAACGCGTTCGGATCGTGGGGGACGAGATCTACGGCGAGCAGGGCGTGGATCAGAAAGACTGGGTCACCCGCACGATGATCAAAAAGGCGTACAAAGACGCGAAACAGGGGTAGAGCGAATGGCTGATTCGTTGATCGTGGTCGAGGGCGTTAAAAAAACCTTCCACCGGGGAGGGTTCGACCTCAACGTGCTGGACGGGATCGACCTCAGGGTGGAGCGGGGCGCGTTCCTGGCGCTGATGGGTCCCTCGGGGTCAGGAAAAACCACGCTGCTCAATCTGATCGCCGGCATCGACCGTCCCACCGCCGGGCGGATCGTGGTCGAGGGGACGGACATCGCGGCCCTGTCCGAGCGCGCGCTCACCGCGTGGCGCGCCCGCCACATCGGCTTCATCTTTCAGCTCTATCATCTCATTCCGGTGCTCACCGCGCTGGAGAACGTGGAGCTGCCGCTCACGCTGACCCACTTGTCGCGCCGTGAACGCCGCGAACACGCGTTGACCGCCCTCAAGGTGGTGGGGCTCGCCGACCGTGCCGACCACGCCCCGCGACAACTGTCCGGGGGCCAGGAGCAACGCGTGGCGATCGCCCGCGCGATCGTGACCGATCCGACGTTGATCGTGGCCGACGAGCCGACCGGCGATCTGGACGCGCAGTCGGCGGAAGAGATCCTTTCGCTGCTCGCCCGCCTGCACAAGGAGTTCCGCAAGACCATCGTCATGGTCACGCACGATCCCCACGCGGCCGCGCGGGCGGAAGTCATCCGGCGGTTGGAAAAGGGGGTGTTGACGGCGGCGGACTCACGATAGTCAACGCCCTGCGGGGTTCGGTCGCAGCGCGCTGAGGCGGCTTTGAGCCTCTTGGACGAGCACACTGAACTTCGGTTGGTCACCGGCCAGTTTTAAAAACGCTTCGTACGCTTCGATGGCAAGGTCCGGACGGCCGGTCTTCCAGTAAATCGTTCCCAGGCTGAAGTAGGGGTTCGGAAGCTTGGGACCCCGCTGGATGGCGGCCAGGCAAGCCCGGCTCGCTCGGTCGAACGCGCTCTCTTGCACGTAGAGCGCACAAAGATCGTTGTACAGAATCGCGTTCGGGGGCAGTCGTGCGGTCGCTCGCTCGAGGACGTTGATGGCTGACGCCGGGTCCCCGGTCAATCGGTGCGCGCGAGCCAATATCATATGGGACGATGGGTCATCGGGATACTTGTTGGCGACGTCGGTCCATAACGTCACGGGGTCCTTCCACGCGGGGTTTCGTTGCACGACTGAAATCCCCATCGCGAGGATCAGTCCGGCGATGAGCAGCCGAGCGGCGATTCGGTTGCGGGCCAGACCCTCTCCCCAACCGGCCGCCAAGAGTGGCGCGGCGATCACGATCAAGCCTACCGAAGAAAAATACCCCCGGTTCTCTTGGTAGAGGTCCATTTCTGTGAACATCGCCAGGACGGCGATGGGGAGCAACCCGACCGGAAACCATGTGAGCCCGAAAGACAGGAGCGGAACACGTCGGTAGAGCGCGACGCTCAACGCCACCATGGCGACCAACATCGCACAGCCGGTGATCACTGCGGGATCGGCCACGGTCGCCGCATAATCCTTGGGATGGAAAGCGGACAACTGGACCGGAACCAGTTGGCCTTGAAGGGTCTTTTTGAACACCATCGCAAAGGTCAAAAACACGGTCCCGATGTCGTTCGGCAAGGCTTTCGGCCCGAAGGCGCCAATGACCATCCACCGCACCAGCAGGAACGCAACCGATACGGATAAAAGCGCGAGATGGGGTGCAATCCACCGCCTCAGCCCTTTTACTCCCACGCCACGAACGTAGACGTCGTACGCCACGAGGAGGACGGGGACGACGATCGCGGCTTCTTTGGCCAAGAGCGCGGCCGCAAACGAAACCAGGGCGCCAGCGAGCGCGGAAACCCGTCCGGTTTGACGGAACCGGATAAAAAAAATCACGGTCAGCAGCGACCACAGCGTGTAAAGGACGGACGATCGGGCCGTAATATAGTTGACCGCTTCGGTGTGAATGGGGTGAACCGCGAAGAGGACCCCGCCCAGGATCGCAGCCATGGGGCTTGCAGAGAGGTGCCAGAGCAGCAACACCACCAAGACAGCCGAGACCGCGTGTAACCCGATATTGACGACGTGGTATCCGGTGACGTCCGAACCGCCCCACGCGTAGTTCAACGAGTACGTCACCATCACCAGCGGTCGATACCCCCGGGTGGGGAGATGGGCCGCTCCTGCGGTGGCCGAGCGAAAATGATCGAAAAGGGAGGCGGAGGGATGAACGCTGGGGTTCTCCAGGATCAGCCAGTCGTCGTCGTTGTGAAACGCGTTCGGTAGCGAGTTATAGTAGATCGCGATCGTTCCGACGACGAGGAGCGTCCATCCCCACCACGGGATGGGAGGTCTCCATGCTGATGGAGGGGCGTGGCGGCCCTTCAAACACGCGCCGAGCGCGCTGACCCATGCGCGGAGGTGCGTTCCCGGGGCGTCGGAGCGCGTCTGTGGTCGTTGCGGCGCGACGCTTCCCATCAGGTCCTAGCTGGACCTCGTCTTCCGCGACGCGTCGAAGGATCTAGCGAGGGCCACGAAGACCGGATTGGAACGCGTCCACTAGTGCTCTTCCTTGACCAGGTTCTTGTTCCAGTCCGGGATCTCGACCACGAGGTCCATGGTTCCGTTGGGAACGGTCTGGCAGCCCAAGCGAGACTGGAGCGTGGTGGCCGGCGCTTCATCGAGTTGGTCGAGTTCGTCGTCGGTCGCTTCGTTGCACGATTCCAGGCCCTGCTTCACGATCACGTGGCAGGTCGAGCACGCGCACACGCCTCCACACACGTGTTCGAGGTCGATACCCGCCCCGAGCGCGATATCCAGGATGCTGCCGGGCTGGCCGGTCGGTCCGTATGGGATCTTCTCCGGGTCGACGGTCACGGACACGCCCTTGTTCACGAACGTGATCGTGTACGGTTTTTGCGGCAGTGTAACCTTGGGTTTGGCGATATAGGGATTCGTTCCCCCCATGTGATCCTCCGAGTGTCAGACGCAATACGGCTCCCCAATCTACCACACTGCTTTTGCCCCCGCCAAGGCGCACACGCCGCGAACGTGCCCTGCGTTTGGTCGAACGGATCGTCTATACTGAGCGCGTAACGACACGGATCTGGAGATGCAAAATGGTGCGGCGTTCACGAGGCAGACGGGTCACGCGCTCCCGGGCCGGCACAGGACACCCGCCGGTTGACGGGACGTCCGCGCTCTGGACCGACGCGCAGATCGTGCCTCCGCCGCTCGACCGCCCACCGGGGTCGCGCGTGCTGGTGCTGGCTCCGCACATGGACGACGAAACCCTGGGCTGCGGCGGCAGCCTGCACCGGCACGTTCTCGCGGGCGAAGTCGTGACGGTGGCGTATATGACCGACGGTCGCAAGGGTGATCCGGCCCTCAACGCCAGAGTACTTCCGCTGCAGGAACGGGAGCGGTTGGAGGACGCCTTGGCCGCTGCGCGGCGCGAAGAGGCGCGAAAGAGCGCGGCGATCCTGGGCGTGACGGACCTGCGGTTCCTCGGGAACCGCGATCAAGAGCTGCGCATCACGCCCGATACCCGACGGCAGGTGTGCGAACTCCTCGTCGAACTGAGGCCGGATCTCGTCTACCTGCCGTTCCCCACCGACCACCACCCCGACCACCGCGCGACCAATCGGATCTTCCTGTCCGCTTTGGGCGGGTGCCGGGGGATCGATCCGCCGTGGTGCTGCGGGTTCGAAGTGTGGGCGCCGATCGAACCGAATTGCCTGGTGGACATCACGTCGGTCGCGGAGATCAAACAACGAGCCTTGGCCCAGTTTACCAGTCAAATGGCGACGATCGACTACAGCCGCTGCATCATGGGTTTGCACGCGTATCGATCGATCGCCCATCTTCGGGGACGCGGGTTCGCCGAGGCGTTCGTACTGCTCGCGGCGGCCGACTATCGCCGGGAGGCATTACGGTTCCTGCGGCGGGCCGGCGGCTTGAATTTAGCCACCCGTCGAGGTAGCATACCGCGCACTACTCATGGAGGGGAGAGGGGGTGAGCGGGATGAAAAAGGTTATCTTGGCAGCGGTCGCGGTGTCGATGATGTGGGCTGGTTCGGCACTGGCCGGTGCAGCGGGGAATGTAAGCGGCGAGGTCACCAAGGTGGACGGCGAGATGGTGACCATCAAGATGGCCGACGGCACGTCCAAGGCGGTCCACGTTGATCCGGCTGGAACAAAGAAGGAAGGTGAAATCAAGGTCGGGGCACACGTGGCCGCAGACGTCACGTCGAGTGGACACGCGAACTGGATCAAGGAAATGAAAGACGATAGTATGGGGACGATGAAGAAGTGAGTCCCCGTGTGGGAGATCGGTACGCTCCGGCGCCTGTCGAGCCCCGTCTCGGCGGGCGCCGTTTGTTTGGCGGTCGGTGATGTCGAGCCCGGTCGCGCTCATCCTGGGGGTGGGATTGCTGGCGGGGGGTGTCGCCGTGGCGTTTTGGTGGTTGGACGAGCCGGAGCGGGCCATTCCCGGCGTGCTGCTCTCAGTAGGACCGGCTGCCAAGGCTGCCCCTTACGCTGTGGCTCAGGGCGCGGTGACGCACGGAGAGGCCGTGCTAATAGATTTTGGCGACGGCGACTTCGCGTTTTTTGTGAACCGATCCGACGACGTGCGCGCGTTGATCAACGGGTGCGGGGAACGCGTGGCGCCGGTCCGACACGAGCGGTTCCCTCTGCTCGTGGACGCGCGTTTTCACGTTCGAAACGTGCCACCGTACCTGGTCGAGGCGCGCTCGGCACGGTACCTGTTCGATCTGCACGCCTCGCCCAGTTTTTCCGATTGCCGCTAGCGACTACCAAACCACAACGGTATCAGCATCCCAGATCATGTCCATCAGGCGATCGTCTTCGATCAGTGGATAGGGCGTCGCGGTTTTGCGCGCGTGCGCGTCGCCCGCGAGCACGAACGTCGGGCACGGTAATCCCGGCTGTGCGGCAACGGCGTCTTGAATGAGGATGATCGAGCACGAATCAGTGGCCGCGGTCTGGTGGGCGAGCAGGTCCCACGGATGAACCGATCCGGCGGATTTCACGATGTGCAGCGTCCCGGCCATTCTTAGAACACCACAAATCGATCGGCTTGGCCGATGAGCTTGGCGATGTCCGGCGGATCGACCGGGACGATCCGGTAATCGCTGTCACCCGCGTCGCGTCCCTTGAGCGCGGCCCGCTCCACGTAGAATCCCGGCTCTAGCGCCTCGGCCAGCGAAGGCAAATACTTCTCCACCTCCTCGGCGCAGGCTGAATCCTCGGCCTCGGGAAACAGAAGCGCGACAGCCGGTCCCCGCAGCACCACCGATACGGTATGCGACCCACTGCCCAATCCGAGCGCGATGCGGATCGCCTCGCCCGGCCGGGCGCTGGTCATGGGATCGCCGGTGATCAAGACGAGAATGCGGCGGGCCGGCATCAGTCGAACGCGAGAAACCGGTCGCAACCTGCGATAATGTCGGACAGCACCACCAGGCCGCAGAACGTGGCGCGATCATCGATCGGCACCCCCATTTTCTGCGCTCCGAACGCGCACACGAACAGCTTGGCCCCACGGCCGGGCAGACGCTGGATGGGCGGCGTGTCCAGGCAGCGCGTGCCCTCGTCGATCAAGTACAAGTAGACATCGTCTCCGCGGCGCATCGCGGCGTCGGAGAGGCGAGCCACGGTGTCGAGGTTGGGGTGTTCAGGACCGGTGGAGAGCAAGAGACCAAGTTTGCGACGAGTGCTGGTCACGGCGGCGATGCTATCAGCCGATTGAAGATGATGTCAATTTGATAAACAGCAGGTCATATGTCTCCGTTCAGCGACACGTGTCGCTATGATGGGGGCGTTTCCCTACCGCGTTCCAGTCCGGCACGAGGAGGCCTACTTTAAGAAATTAGGGGCATCCAATTGATCTTCTGACGCTTACCCGATCAACTCTCTCCGGTCGTTCGCGCATCTGAAGCTGGCACGAGGGTTGCCTCTCTCCTGTGTCACGTTGGCAGCCGATCACTCTGTGCTGTTGCCGGAGGCATCCCATGGATGCAGTGAAGTGGCGCATCAGGCACCACCCGCCCCACCACGTCCGCCGATCAGTTTTTGCCAGACGATATCAATTAAAGACAAGCGTTTGTGTTTGCAAGTCTTCGATGAAGAGTTTAAGCCTCGTGGTGTACGCGTGAGCCGTGTATGAACACGAGGTCACGGAGCTACGAGCGAGGAGCGGACACTCTCGTCCCCCCGTGTAGATCAGGAGGGCTTGGTCATGCGCCCAATTCACCGCGAGACCTTGACCATCACAAGGAGGGAGACCATGAAGACCGGCTATATCAAAGTGCTAGGACTAATGTGTTTGGTCTCACTTATTTTTGGCCCTACTCGTACTGCGAATGCGGAGCTGACATTCTCGGACCCAGTAAGTATCTCTCAATCGCCCTTAACGTTCTCGGGAGTAGATGCTTCGGGAGGAAATGTCTTCGGATATGACTTCAAGACCTCTGGTACGTCAATTTATGCGGTCTGGTTTGAGTCCCACCAACTTTACAGTGTAAATGACCTCTACTTTTCCAGATCTGCGGATGAGGGAGCGACATGGTCTGCCCCGATCAATATTTCAAATACCCCTCAAACGGTAGAAATGAGGCCACAACTAGCCGTGGTCGGATCGCACGTCTACATCCTATGGAGTGACTCCACTTTAGGCTAGGCTATTTGTTCGCATACTCCCATGATAGTGGCCAGACATTTTCCCCGGCGACCATCATTGTCCCTTCGACTGAATCGTACTGGCCACCCTATCCGGCAATGGCTGCCAATGAGACTGGAATCTACGTGGTGTGGGACCGACCATGCCCTCAATGGGTCGAGCCTGGTGAGCGGGACGGTGAAGGTCAGGTTAGAGGGGCGAAAGCCGTGTACAGACCCGCCCGAAGAACCGGCGGCGCCTGCGGGGCCATATAAGGGATGGTTCTGATCGAGGAGTCAGCTCTGCCACTTGGTTCCGAGAAGAGGAGGAACGGCCATGAATCAGGTCACACTTCGTGAGGGACGTGCTGTGCTCGCCATCGCTTTTCTGTTGCCGTGGTTCACGTCGGAGCCCGTGAACGCGGGGGTGCGGGACAACTCCGTGACCAGTGCGAAGGTCGTTGACGAGAGTCTCACGGGCGCGGATATCCAGAACAACACACTTACCGGCGCTGACATTCAAAACGGATCCCTGACGCGGGGCGATCTCCAACCGGTTGCCCACCAGGTCGTGGTGGCGACGAGCGGCGGAGACTACACCAGCGTGAGCGCGGCGCTGGCTGCCATCACCCCTTCGGCCACGGATCCCTACGTCATCGAGGTGATGCCAGGGACCTACACCGACAACATCTCCATGAAGAGCTACGTGCACCTTCGTGGGGCTGGCCGCGAGGTGACGACCATTCAGTCGCCATCAACATCATCCGATGTGGTGACGCTCACCAACGTCACGAACGCGGCGATCTCTGGCCTGACCATTGCTGGAGGTCGTCACGGGATCAACATGTTTGGTTCGTCTGCCACCATCACGGGGAATACGATTTCCGGGAACAGCCGTCGGGGGATGGTGCTCGACTTTTCCACGCCGATCATCAGAGGAAATACCATCACTGGAAATCTGGATGGAGGGATCGAGAACATTTCTGCGTCACCCACCATCGTGGACAACACGATCACCGCCAACAGCAGCTTTGGAATCGTGAGCAACTCCTCGTCTCCCACGATCGCGCGAAACATCATCACGGGAAACACGGCGTTTGGGATCGACAACATCAACTCCCCCTCGCTTATTCGAGACAACGTGATTGCCGGGCATACCTTCGGCGTGTCGACCATGACCTCTTCATCGTCGACGATCCTCAACAATCGCATCACTGGCAACGCGTCCGCCGATATCAGTGTGGACGCGACGAGCATCCCGAACATCAGCTTCAATCTGTACGACACCATCACCGGGACTACGGGAATAGGGTCGTTCAATGTCAATTCCAACGGCGATCCTGCCCCGGCTCCGTAACGAGCGGAGTCAAGCGACCAGCTTGACGGGAAGGAGAAGCTATGAAGCGCGAGCACGAAGGTGCCAGAGAGCGAACCATCTCACCTTGTTGTCCGTCGGTTCGTGTGTTGCAGTATGGGTCCCGATTCCTCGGTGTTGTGGTTGCGGTCGGGTTCATGTTCCCGCTGGCTGCGAGCTCGGCCGAGACCGTCTCGTTCGCCCCTGCCGTCAACTTTGCGACCGGGGAAGGCCCCCAGGCCGTGGCGGTTGGGGATCTGACCCAAGATGGGAAGCCTGATCTGATAGTGGTCAACGGCAGCGGCAATTCCGTCTCGATCTTATGTGGGAATGGCACGGGCTCGTTCGGAGCGCCCACCCACTTCGCGGTGGGGGCTGGCCCAGTGGCCGTAGCCATCGGCGATCTCAACGGGGACGGGAAGCTGGACGTGGCCGTGGCCAATGCCGACAGCCACAACGTCTCGGTCCTGCTGGGCACCGGGGGCGGTGCTCTGGGGCCTGCCGCGAATTTTCCGGTGGGGAGCAGACCCTACTCGGTAGCCATCGGAGACCTCAACCAGGATGGGAAGCCGGACCTGGCCGCGGCGAACTTCGTTAGCAACACGGTGTCGATTCTGTTGGGGGATGGGACTGGGTCCTTTGGAACGGCCACGGATTTTGCCGCGGGGAACGGCTCAGAGGTGGTGGCCATCGGCGACCTTAACCTGGATGGGAAACCGGATCTGGCCGTGGCGAACTTCTACAGCAACACCGTGTCGATTCTCTTGGGTGACGGCACCGGCTCCTTTGGGGCGGCCACTGAGTTCTGGGCGGGAGAAGCCGCCACGTTCGTGGCCATCGGGGATCTCAATCTGGACGGGAAGCCCGATCTCGCGGTTGCCAGCGCCTATGCCAGCGATGTCTCGGTCCTCCTTGGAGATGGCTCGGGCTTCTTTTCCCCGGCGCTCGCCGTTCCGGTTCATGGGGGCGCGCAGACCGTGGAAATCGCAGACTTTAACGGAGACGGCAAGCCGGATCTAGCTGTGGCCTACACGCTCGCCGGCGTGGTGTCGGCGCTGATCGGGGACGGCACCGGGGCATTCGGGCCCATGGTGGACTTCACCGGGGGCAGCGGACCGTCGTACTGGGACCTCCTGGCGGCCGGAGATTTGAACCGGGACGGCAAACCAGATCTGGCTGTGGTCAACAGCGGGAGCAACACAGTTTCGGTCCTGCTTAATACCACGGTACCGGACCCGGCGCCGGACCTCGTGGTCCAATCGGTGTCCGCGGTGATCTCGGGCGGCGATGTCGTGGTGACCGACGTCGTGCGGAACCAGGGGACCGGTGCGGCGGGGGCGTTCGCAGCGTCGTACTACTTCGCGCAGGATCCCAACGCGCCCGCGAATGGGACGTTGATCGGATCACGAAGCGTGAGCGGTCTGGCTGCGAACGGCGGATACAATGGGGCGACCACGCGGTTCCGGGTACCGAACGCCACGCCGAGAGGGACCTACTACGTGTGCGCCGTGGCGGATTCCGGGAACGCGGTCACAGAATCGAACGAAAACAACAACGTGCTTTGTACCACCGGGCAGTACACGATCGGCCCTGATCTGACTCCCACGTCGTTGTCAGCGTCGATTGCTGGAGCGTCGATCTATGTCTCCGACGTGGAACAGAACATCGGCAACCGGTGGGCGAATCCGTTTGAGGTCTCGTTCTACTTTACGTCGAGCCCGGACGCGTCAACCAGTGGGACGTTCATTGGCACACGGAGTGTGCCTGGGATCGATGGAGGCTCACGAATCAACTCGGCCAACACCAGGTTCGCCATCCCCGATACCACCCCAATGGGGACCTACTACGTGTGCGCGGTGAGCGATTCAGGCGGAGCGGTCGACGAACTCAATGAGGCGAACAACACCCGGTGCACGACCGGCACCTACCTGATCGGCCCCGACCTGGTCGTGTACGCGCTGTCTGTCACGAAGTCGGGTGCGAGCCTGTACGTGAGCGACACCGAACAGAACATCGGCAACCGCCGGGCGGAGGCCTTTACGGTGGCGTTCTACGTGTCCTTGGACTCCGCGTTTGATCAGAGCGATACGCTGCTGGGGACTCGCGCAGTGGCAGGGTTGGCCGGGGGCGGTGCGTCGAATTCGCGGACGACGGTGTTCAGGGTTCCCTCGGGAATTCCGGCAGGAAACTACTACGTGATCGCAGTGACGGATTCAGGGGGCGCTGTGAACGAGCTCAACGAAGCCAACGACGTGCGCGCAACGTCCGCGACCTACGCGCTCCCTTAACCCGGCGAGGCAACCGGATGGCATCTGCCCTCCGGTTGCCTCTGGCCGTCGCCGCAGTGCGCTTGTCCGCTTCGGCGAGGCGCCTCCAAAGCCGGCTGCCCACCGAATTGCGGGCGGGCACGACGTGTGTCGCCGGCGAGCGCACAGTTGACGTCAGGATGATGTATATGATATCGATATACATCGCTTCTGGGCAAAACGATGGACGTGCTGGCCGATGCTCGGGGGTTCGACTGGGATCAAGGCAATGTCGCCAAGAATTGGGAACGCCATCGGGTAACGCCGGCCGAGTGCGAACAGTCGTTTTTCAATCGTCCACTGATCGTCGCTCCAGATGCCGCACACTCCGTTCACGAGGCGCGCTACTATTTGCTCGGTCGGACGGACCGAGGCCGACGGCTTTTTGTTGTGTTCACCCTACGTCGAGACCGCATCCGGGTGATCTCGGCGCGAGACATGACCGAAGGGAGCGTGAGCGCTACCATGCGCAGCCTGAAGAAGGTGCCTAAGTTCAAAAGCGAGGCGGCAGAACGCGAGTTTTGGGCCACCCACGACTCGACCGAGTACGTCGATTACTCCAGGGCGAAGCGCGTGACGTTTCCTCACCTCAAGCCGTCGACCACCACCATCTCGCTGCGGCTGCCGCAATCCCTCCTCGATCATCTCCGACAGCTCGCCAACGAGCGGGATGTGCCGTATCAGACTCTCCTCAAGATGTTTCTGGCGGAACGGGTGGAACGCGAGTTGCGCGGAAAGCCGGCGTGAGTGGGGCTGACGCGGTAACCCTTCGTCCTTCAGTGCATCCTGTCTGACGATCAGCCGCACGCCTACAGCGGCGCTCTGGCGCCTTTTTGTGCCCTCGTGCGGAATCGTGTGCCGTGATAGAATGCCGTGGTCATGCCCCCGATCTATCTCGACTCGATCGCCGCTACCAGACCGCATCCGGACGTGGTGGCAGCGATGCTGCCGTGGCTCACCGAGGACTTCGGCAATCCCATGTCGTTGCACGGGTTCGGGGAGAAGCCGCGCGCCGCGGTCGAAGGGGCCCGCGCCCAGGTCGCGGGGTTGCTCGGGTGTGACGATCGAGAGATCATTTTCACCGGCAGCGGGACCGAGGCCAACACGCTGGCGTTGCGGGGGCTCATGGCGCCGCTGGCGAAGCGGGGCCGGCATCTCATCGTCTCCGCGATCGAGCATCCATCGATCCTGGACACGGCGCGGCGTCTGGAGCGCGAGGGGGCCGCACTAACCATCGTTCCGGTTGATCGTTACGGAGTGGTGGATCCGGGCGCGGTGACGGCTGCGATCCGGTCGGACACGGTGTTGGTATCGATTCAACTCGCGAACCCGGAAATCGGCACGGTGCAGCCCATCGCCGAGATCGCCCGGATCGGGCGCGAGCGGGGCGTGTTGGTCCACACCGATGCGGTGGCGGCGGGAGGGCGAGTCGAGCTGGACGTGCGCGCGCTGGGTGTGGATGCGCTGAGCGTGGCGGCCAACCAATTCTATGGTCCCCCGGGCGTCGGCGCGCTGTACGTGCGGCGGGGGGTGCGGCTCGAACCGCTCCTGGTCGGCGGGGTGCAGGAGGGCGGGCGGCGGGCCGGCGGGCACAACGTCCCGGCCATCGTGGGGATGGGGCGCGCTGCGACTCTCGTAATCGAGCACGGGAAGACGTGGCAGACGTCGATGGCCGCGGGGCACCAGTTATTCGCAAAGCGTTTGTCCGAGATCGAAGGCGTGCTGCTGACGGGCCATCCCGACCGGCGACTCCCGGGTCACGTCAGCGCGTGTTTCGAATACGTGGAGGGCGAGGCACTGGTCCGGGCCTTGGGTCAGGCCGGCGTGGCCGCGGCCAGCGGGTCCGCGTGCAGCGACTTCACCGTGTCCTCCAAGGTGTCCCACGTCTTGTCCGCACTGGGAGTCGAGCCGACGCAAGCGCAGGGATCGATCGTATTCTCGCTGGACCGCGATACCACGGAACCACAGGTCCGCGAAGTCTTGGAGATCCTCCCACCCATCATCGAGCGGTTGCGTCGGCTGTCCCCCCTCTATCGCGTCAACCGGTAGCGGCTCTCCTCGTGGTCGGTGCGTTCAATTGACAAAGCCTGCGGGCTTTTCTATGATATCGATCTCAGCGAAACTATAGGAAAAATCTATGGAATTTGACACCATCGAATCAGCCATCGCCGAAATCGCAGCCGGCCGGATGGTCATTCTGATCGACGACGAGGATCGGGAAAACGAAGGAGACCTGGTCCTGGCCGCTGAAAAGGTCACGCCGGACGCGATCAATTTCATGGCGCGGCACGCGCGCGGACTCATCTGCGTGACCTTGACCCCCGAACGCGCGGACGCGCTGCAGTTGGGCCCCATGGCATCGGAAAACACCGCCACCTTCGGGACGGCGTTCACGGTCTCGGTGGACGCGCGCGTGGGCGTGACCACCGGGATTTCAGCGAGCGACCGCGCCGCCACCATCAACGCCATTCTAAATCCCGCGACCAAACCCGCTGACCTTGCCAGGCCGGGCCACGTGTTCCCGATCCGGGCGCAGCCCGGAGGGGTGCTCAAACGCGCGGGGCAAACCGAGGGGTCCGTTGACTTGGCGCGTCTGGCCGGTCTGATTCCGGCGGGCGTGATCTGCGAGATCATGAACGAGGACGGCAGCATGGCGCGGGTGCCGGAGCTCATGGCGTTTGCGCGCCAACACGGCCTCAAGATCGTCACGATCAAACACCTGATCGAACACCGCATGCAGCGAGAATCGTTCATCCACCGGCTCGCGGAGGCTGATCTGCCGACCCGTTACGGCGAGTTCCGCGTGGTCGTGTACGAGAACACGATCGACCACGGAACCCACGTGGCGCTGGTCAAAGGCGCGGTCCGGCAGGACGAGGTCACGCTCGTTCGCGTGCACTCCGGCTGCGTGACCGGCGACGTGTTCAGTTCCATGCGCTGCGATTGCGGTGAACAGTTGCACGCCGCCATGGCCCAGATCCACAAAGAAGGCGGCGGCGTGTTGCTGTATCTCAATCAAGAAGGGCGGGGCATCGGGTTGGTGAACAAGATCAAGGCCTACGCCCTGCAGGATGAAGGACACGACACGGTGGAGGCGAATCTGGCCTTGGGGTTCAAACCCGACCTGCGCGACTACGGGATCGGCGCCCAGATCCTGGTTGATCTCGGGGTTCGCCGGATCCGGTTGATGACGAACAACCCCCGCAAAGTCGTCGGCCTCGAAGGCTATGGTTTGACCGTGACGGAGCGGGTGCCGATCGAGACGCATCCTCACGAGAGTAACCGCGAGTATCTTCGGACCAAGAAGCAGAAACTCGGTCATATGTTGAACCGTGTATGACGGCCCGGGCCGCGGTCAAAGGCCCGGGGACCCGGTCTCGGGCGGCGATGCGCGCGGGCTCGGGGCGCGGTCTGCGGGTGGCGATCGCCGCCAGCCGTTTCAATCCAGACATCACCGAACAGTTGGTGACCAACTCGCTGCGGGCCCTTGCCGCGAGCGGAGTGGATCGGCGGGCGGTCAGGGTCGTCCGCGTGCCGGGGGCCTTTGAGTTGCCGATGGCGGCACAGTGGTTGTGCCGCGAAGGCGAATACGACGCGGTTATTTGCCTGGGCGCGGTGATCCGGGGCGAGACCCCGCACTTCGATCTCATCGCACAAGCCGTGTCTCGGGGGCTCATGGACGTCGCGCTGAGCGAGGGGCGGCCGGTGGTGTTCGGGGTCCTGACCACCGAGACCGTTGAACAGGCGGAGGAGCGGGCCAGCTCCGAGGGATTGAATCGAGGCGCGGAAGCCGCCCGCACCGCGATCGAGATGGCGGTGCTGGCCAGACAGTTCGCGCAGAAGGCGTGACGTGGGATTTCGTCGCAAAGGACGCGAGTACGCGCTGCAATTGCTGTTTGGCTGCGACCTGACCGGGGCGGGTCATCCCACCAAGGGACGGCCGTTCGGCGACCTGCCGGCGTTTTGGGCTGAGCGCCGCGCGGCGCCGGAAGTGCAAGCGTTCGCGGAGGCGCTCGTGCGCGGCGTGGCCCTGCACGGCCACGACATTGACGCGGTGATCAGCCGACACGCGAAAAACTGGGCCATGGCTCGAATGGCCGCGGTGGATCGCAACGTCCTGCGCATCGCGGTCTACGAGCTGCTCTACGCCCCGGAAATTCCCGAACGCGTGGTGTTGAACGAGGCGATCGAAATCGCCAAAAAGTATGGAAGCGTCGACTCCGGGGCGTTCGTGAACGGCATTTTGGACGACATCGTCAAACACGAACCAGGGGTTATGGCGCAGCGGGAGGCGGAGCGCGTCGATGCGGGTCACGGTCGTCGCTGAGCCGCTGGCTCGCGTGTGCGCCGATATCCTGGTCGCGGGATTCTTCGAGGATGTCCGACCCCCGAAGGGCCTGGCGGGGCACGTGGACTGGCTGACCGGCGGGGGGCTCTCTCGTTTGATCGTGGGCCATCGGGTCAGCGGACGCGTCGCGGAGACGGCGCTGTTGGCCGTTCCCACGTTCTCCACCCCGCGGGTGCTGTTCGTCGGCTTGGGGCGTTCGTCGAACTACAACTACCTGGTATTGCACCAGGTCGCCGAGGCCTTGCGACCCGTGCTGGGAGCGCTCCAAGTCAAGGCCGCTGCTGTGGAACTCCTCGGCACGCAGGTGGGCGGGCTCGATCCCGTGATCATCGCGCGAACGTTTGTCAAGGCCTGGCACAACGGGTCGAAGGATCCGGGGATCGATCTGACCTTCGTGGCCCCCAAGGGCCAACAGCCGCAGCAGCTCGAACACCGGCTGCGTGAAATGGGCATGTGAGAAAGGCGCACGGGTGATCGACCGCTACAGTCGGCCGGCGATGCGAGCGTTGTGGTCCACGTCGCACAAGTACGAGACGTGGCTGCGGGTGGAACTGGCGGCTTGCGACGCCATGGCGGAGGAGGGGTTGATTCCCAGCGGCGCGGCGGCGGTGATTCGCTCGCGCGCCAGGATCAACGAAGCGCGGATCGAGGAGCTGGAGCGAGTCACGCAGCACGACGTGCTCGCGTTCGTCAACGCCGTGGCCGAAACCGTCGGCCCGGAGGGTCGCTTCCTCCACGAGGGGCTCACCTCGTCCGACGTGCTCGATACCGCTCTCGCGGTGATACTGCGCGAGGCCACGGCCGTCCTCCGGGACGATCTCGCCCGCCTCCACCTCGTGCTGCGGGAGCTGGCGTTCCGTCATCGCGACACGGTGATGATCGGTCGATCACACGGCGTGCACGGTGAGCCCATCACGTTCGGACTCAAGATCGCGGTCTGGTACGAGGAGGTGGGCCGCCACCGGCGCAGGTTGGAGCGTGCGGACGAGGAGATCGGGGTGGGCAAACTCTCGGGGAGCATGGGCACGTTCGCCCACCTGCCGCCGTCGATCGAGGCCCGGGTGTGCACGGCCCTGGGGCTCGTGCCCGACCCCGTGTCCTCTCAAATCATCCAGCGCGACCGCCACGCCGCGTATATGGCGTGTCTGGGACTGATCGCGGCGAGTCTGGAGAAGTTCGCGGTCGAAATCAGACACCTCCAACGGACCGAGGTG
Organism: Nitrospirota bacterium; assembly: GCA_040757335.1. NCBI lineage: Bacteria > Pseudomonadati > Nitrospirota > Nitrospirota bacterium. Next base: position 127,473 of record JBFLXB010000005.1, read on the forward strand.
TTGGAGGTCGAAGAGTACTTCGCGGCCGGCCAAAAAGGATCGTCCAGCATGCCGCACAAGCGAAACCCGATCGGCTCCGAGAATATTTCCGGACTGGCCCGCGTGGTCAAGGCCAACGTGCAGGCGGCGTTCGACAACGTCGCGTTGTGGCATGAACGCGACATCTCCCACTCTTCGGTCGAGCGGGTGATTGTGCCCGATACGACCACGGTGTTGGACTACATGCTCGATCGCTTGACCACCTTGCTCGAGCGCCTGCAGGTCTATCCGGACCGGATGCGCAAGAACCTGGAGCAGACCGGAGGGCTCGTGTATTCGCAGCGCGTGATGCTGGCGCTCGTCGAACGCGGCCTTTCGCGGGATGAGGCGTACGCGATCGTGCAGGGTCTGGCCATGCGCGCGTGGAAGGGAGAGGGGACCTTTGTGGAGTTGGCGAAGGCCGATCCGACGGTGGCGGCGCGACTGGCTCCGGACGCGCTTGACGCGTGTTTCGATCCCGCGTACTTCGTCAGGCACACCGAGGAGATTTTCCAGCGCGTGTTCGGAGCAGCGCCATGAACGGACCGCTGCGGCCTTCGTCTTGCCGGTTGTAGGCTTCTACGTTAGTATTAGCTGCGTTCTGGGCCGAGGAGATCGCCGACTGCTCCCTCCACGGCGCCGCGGAGCGCGAGGGAGGCGATGTGAAGGCTCGAGTCTACGTGACGTACCGGCGGGGAATCCTGGATCCTCAAGGCAACGCGGTCGCGCGTTCCCTCGCCGCTTTGGGCTTCAACGAAGTTGATGACGTACGGATCGGCAAACTCATCGACATCGAGTTGCGAACCACCGATCGCGCGTCGGCCGAACGAATGCTCGACGAGATGTGCCGACGGCTGCTCGCGAATCCGGTGATCGAAGACTATCGTTACCAGGTGCTGGACGGCGTTGAGGCTGCGGAGCACCTCGCTCCCCCGAGGCCATGAGCCTTGAAGGACGTCTCGAAGACCTCGGTCTCCCCGATATTTTCCAAATCCTCAACCTCAGCAAGCGCTCAGGCGTCCTGACGCTCATCAAAAAGGACGGCATGGGCCGCGTGGTCTTCAACCAAGGCAACGTGGTCTACGCCAGCTCCGACAACAAGAGCCGGTTCGGATACGCGCTCCTTCAGCGCAACCTCATCACGCGCGGCGACTTGGAACGCGCCCTGAGCATCCAAAAGGCGAGAGCCGTCAAACGCCCCATCGGCACGATCCTGGTCGAGATGGGGGTCATGGGGCAGGAGCAGCTCGAAACCGAGCTGCGAACACACATCGTCGACGTGGTCCGCGACCTGATGACGTGGGCCGCCGGCACTTTTCAATTCACGCTGGGGAAATTCTCGGACGAGGGGGTGTTGATGCGCTCCGGAATCAGCGCCGAGTTCCTCCTGCTTGAAGGCGCGCGCCTCGACGACGAGGCCGACGGCGCGGACGGCGCCGACGCCGCGATCATGGACGAGCAGGAATCCGCCCCGCTCGATCGGGATCTCGACGAATCCACGCCCATGTCGCACCCCGTCGCCCCAACCGACGCGCATGAAAGCCTCGCGGGACTCGTGACCGGGGATGAACTGGGACAGGCGTTGCTGGGAGGTGGAGCACGCGCGTCTCGGCGAGACCTGGAGTTGTTGCCGGCCATGATTGAGGATCTGTCGCGGGCCGTGTCGGGCCACGATGTCATCTTGTTGATGCTGCGGTTCGCCGGAGAGCTGATGAATCGCTCGGTGATGTTCCTCGTGCGAGGGGAAACCGTGACCGGTTGGGGGCAGCTCGGCGTCGAGCGTGTCGACGAATCGGCTGATGAGATCGTTCGTTCGATCGCGCTGTCGCTCTCCGAAGCCTCGTCGTTTCGAGAGGTGGCTGACTCGCGCACGGCGTTGAAGGGGAAGTGGCCGGACCTGCCAGGGAACTCTTCGATCGTGGAACGGCTCGGAGGCTCATGGCCCGCCGAAAGTTTTCTGGCCCCGGTGATGACCGCGGAACGGGTGGTGGCGTTCCTATACGGGGACAACGTTCCGAACTCGGATCCGATCGGGGACACCGAGGGCCTGGAGGCGTTCCTGCGCGTGGCGGCCGTCTCCCTCGGTAAGACGCGGCTGCACCAGCAACTCGACCGAATCGAGAAGAGCGGTTCTTGACCCCTGTGCTATACTCAGGCGCGTGTCGAACGGGGCGCAGATGAAACGGGTGTTGGTCGTCGACGATTCGTCAACCACGCGCGCGTTGATCGTTGCCACCATCGAAGAGATGGATGGATTCGAAACGATCGAGGCGCCCAACGGCTTCGAAGCCCTCAAACGAATTCCGCAGCAGCCCCTCGACCTGATCGTGACGGATATCAACATGCCCGACATCAACGGGTTGGAAATCGTGCATTTCGTCAAACATCATCCGGACTACCGCTCGATTCCCATGATCATCGTCTCGACCGAGGGGAGCGACGAGGACGTCAAGCGGGGATTGGACCTCGGGGCCGCGGCGTACGTCAAGAAACCGTTTGAACCGGAGCAGCTCAAGTCCACCATTCGCCGGGTGGCCAACGTCTAGTCGTGGCGGCGCGGACTAAAGACGAGACGCTGCGCGAGTTTCTCGCGGAATCCGAAGAGCTCCTCGACACGCTCCATCGTAACCTCGCCGCCATCGAGCACGCGCCCGACTCGATCGGCCCCGAAACGCTCAACGCGCTGTTTCGCGCGGCCCACACCCTCAAGGGGATGTCGGGCGTGATGGGCCTCGCCGCGGTGTCCGACCTCGCGCACTCCCTCGAAGACGTGATGGATCGCCTTCGCATGGGAAAGCTGGCCATGAGTCGCGCGCTGCTGGATCTGCTGGCCGACGGGGTCGAGGGGTTGGAGCGCCTGATCGCCTCCGCCTCGGGAGGACAGGCGCCGACCGACACCGGGACCCTCGTAGAACGGATCCGAAGGGCGATGGACGCGCCGCAAGCCGCGGCTTCCGCCGCTCTGCCGCCGGGACTCGACCCGGAGATCGTGAAGGTCCTCACCGAATACGAACACCACCGTCTTCAGGAAACCCTGAAAGCCGGGCGCCATCTGTTCGAGGTTCGGGCCCACTTCCGTTTTGAAGACTTTGACAAAGCGCTCTCAAAGTTGACGGCAAAGCTTCAGTCGGCCGGCGAAGTCATCACCACCCTTCCCAGCTCGGGGGTATCCGCGAAGGACGGGATCGGATTCACGCTGCTCGTGGGATCCCAGCGCGACCGGAACGCCATGGCCCAGCTGCTGGCGGATGAGGCCGTGGAGCTGGTCTTGGTCGGTGAGCAGGACCCGGGTCCCGCCAAACCGGCGCCCGCGCCGGAGGCCGAGTCGGCGTCGACCCGAAGCCTCAGCCAGACGATCCGCGTAGACATCGCCAAGTTGGACGGACTGCTGAACATGCTCGGCGAGTTGGTCTTGTCCAAGTCCGTCATCGCCCAAATTTCCAAGGACCTGCTCCAGAACGGCGGGTTGGTAGGGCCGGCCATGGAACTGCATAAGGCCGCACAGGCTTTGGAACATCGGGTTTCGGGCCTCCAGGAAGGGCTGATCGAAGTGCGGATGATTCCGGTCGCGCAACTGTTCGACCGCTCGATTCGTGCGATCAAGAAGATCGCACGCGATCTCGGTAAAGACATCCAGGTGGTCACGTCGGGTGAAGAGACCAAACTCGACAAGTCGATGGTCGAAGCCATCGCTGATCCGTTGCTGCATATGATTCGCAATGCTCTGGATCACGGGATCGAGTCAAAGGACGAGCGGCGAGCGGCGGGTAAGCCGGACGTGGGGACCATTCATCTCAGCGCGGCGCAGAAGGGTCACACCGTCAACATTACGGTCGCGGACGACGGGGCCGGGATCGATTTGGCCAACGTGTACCAAACCGCACTGACCCGGCAGCTCGCGGTTCCCGGAAGGGAATATAGTCAAAAAGAAATTCTCGATTTCTTGTTTCAGCCGGGTTTTTCCACCGCCGAGACCGTCACGGAGATATCCGGGCGCGGCGTCGGACTGGACGTCGTCGCTCGGCATCTTGCCAAGCTGAACGGGATGGTCGAGGTCACCACGCAACTCGGGCAGGGCACGACCTTCGTGCTGACCCTCCCGATCACGCTGGTGATCATCAAGGCGTTGATCGTCGGAGTCGGCCCCCACACCTACGCGATACCCATCAGTGCGGTGGCGGAAAGCGTCATGGTCGAAGCGAATCAGGTCGTCACGGTGGGGCAACGGCCGGTCATCCAACTGCGCGACCATTCCTTGGCGCTGTTGCGCCTGAGCGACCTGTTCGGGATCCCGTCCACGGAGCGTAAAGACAGCCGCCTGTACATTATCGTCGTGGGCTTGGCGGAAAAGCGCCTGGGGCTGGTGGTCGACACCATCGAAGGGCAACAAGAGATCGTCATCAAGGCCGTGGGATCCATGCTGCAAGGCATCCCCGGAGTCGCGGGCGCCACCGAGCTCGGGAACCGCAAGACCATCCTCGTCCTCGACGTCGGGTCGTTGATCGACGAGGCCGTGGGTCAACGTACCGCCGCCATGCCGCGCGCCGCGTAAGCCCCCGCGCCGGCCTTCCTCCCCTTCATGGTCGACCGAGCCTTGCCGATCGAGTCCTGCCCGGCAAAGACGTAGCCCGTCCGCAGCGCGTGACGGGTCGTTCCACCGCCAAATTTTGGCAGCTTCCTGTCCCCGCGTTACCCACTGTGCGTGCGCTCCCGCGGCGTCCGTCCGGGAGTCTTCGATTTTTCGGCCTTGGCGGCCGCCGATGATGGGCATGAGACTTGCTCTCTCTCGCCGCGCAATCCCACATTCCTGTGGGATGTGAGGGAGCCTGCGATGCTGCTGTATGGCCCGAATGAGGTGTGCCGGCGGGTGGGCTTGTCGGCCCGTCAGCTGGAGTATTGGGTGCTGATCGGCGTGGTGACGCCCGTGACGGAGCGCCACGGGACCAAACAATTCCGACGGTTTACCGAGCAAGACGTGCGGGTCCTCAAACGAGTCAAGGCGATGACGGACGAGGGGTTCCTGGTCAGTCGAGCGGCCGAGAAGATCCGGCAGGGTGCCGCGTGAAACGATCCGGCGGGCGAGTGTCCAAGCGGGGGGGCGCATCCTCGCAACGCACGGCGAAGGGCAAGCGGGAGCCGGCGCCGATCTCAGCCGCCCGAGTCGACGGGGAGTCACGCGTCGCAGCCGCCGCCACGCCCGCGGCACCCGACGAGGGCCATTCGGAGATCCTCTCAGCCGTGCTCCCATCCGACGCGCCGGGCGTCGGCGGATCTGCGGCGCCCCCGAGCGAGGCTCCGGCGCCGGTCGTCGCGGACTCGAACGCGTTGCCGCAGGCCGAGGGTGCGCCGCAACGGGCGCCTTTGAGCGCCGAGGGGGCGCCGGGAGCGCAGAGCAGCCGAGTCGAGGAGTTCCTGGGATTTCGCCTGGACCGGGAGGAATACTGCGTCTGGATTCGGTTGATCAAGGAGATCATTCGACCACCGGAAATCACGCCGATCCCGCGCAGCCCGGCGGATATCCTGGGATTGATTTCGCTGCGCGGGACCATCGTACCCATTTTCAATATTCGTCGGCGATTGGGGCTGCCGACCGGCGAGTTGGGGCCTAAGGCGCGGATCGTCGTCGTGATGCTCGATGCGGGTCCGGTGGGCCTGGTGGTCGATCACGTGACCGAGGTGATCAGTGTCGATCCGGGTGCGCTCGAACCGCCGCCTCCCACCATGGGGGAACAAGAAGCCTCGTTGGTGACGGCGACCGTAAGGCTCCACGATCGAATTGTCGGGGTCCTACATCTTGAACGACTCGTGGCGATCGAACCCCAGGCGTCGTTGCGGGCAGCGGCTTGAGGGGATACGAACGGTGAAGGGAGAGCCTACGATGGAACGTCGTGAGATTCGGTTCGGACTGCGGTTTAAGTTTGTCGCCATTACGAGCCTGTTGCTGCTCAGCGTGTCGACCGTGCTCACCGTGATGTCGCTCGTTCGAACCAAACAGTATTTGGAAGACGCGCTCATGAAGCGTGGGATTTCGCTGGCCAACAACCTGGCTCACAACAGCACCTATGGGATCTCGATCGGGGACTCGTCGAGTCTGGAGAGCTATATCAAAGGCGTGATGACCGAGACCGACGTGTCGTACGTCAAGATCCTGGACGGTCGAGGGATCGTCTGGGTCCACAGCGACCCGACCTTTCTGAAAAAGGTCGACGAGGATCCCATTGCCGCCAAAGCGCTCAGTGCGAGCGAGGGCTTCGTCGAGCACGTTGAAAAAAACGGGGAGATGCTGGTCACGGTCGTCCAACCCGTGCTGTTCGACACCGGAGCGCCCGGGATGTCGAGCGGGGCGGAAAAGGCCCGCATCGGAACCGTGGTGATGGGTCTGTCGACCCAAGCACTCCAGGCTAAACTGCGCAGCATTGTTTGGTGGAGCCTGCTACTGACCGCGCTCACGGTGTGCGCCGGGATCGGTGTGGCTTCGTATTTCGTCAAGACGAACATGGCGCCGTTGGAGCGCATGGCGGCGGCGGTCACGCGGGTGGCGGACGGCGATTTCACCCAAACCATGGCGGTGACGTCCAACGACGAACTGGGCATCTTGGCGGCCGGCTTCAACCAGATGGCCTCGAGTCTCAAGGGCATGATCCGGAAGGTTCAGGACGCGGCGAATGCGGTGACGGCCGCCTCGGATCAAATCGCCAACAGCAGCCAGAAGGTGACCGACGGCGCCAACGTGCAGTCGATCTCGACGGAAAAGACGTCGTCCTCCCTGGTGGAAATGAACGCGTCGCTCCGAGAGGTGGGCGAGGGGATCGAGGTCTTGTCGTCGTCCTCGGAAGCCACCTCGTCGTCAATTTTGGAGATGAGCGCGGCGATCAGCGAGGTCGCGTCGAATACGGCCGACCTGACCAAGTCGGTCGAGGAGACCTCGTCCGCGATCATCGAAATGTCCGCCTCCATCAAGGAGGTGGCGAACCACGTTGTCCTCTTGTCCACCGCATCGAGCCAGACGGCGTCGGCGATCACCGAGATCAACGCGTCGGTCAAAGAGGTCGAACAGAACGCCAAGGAGTCCGCGGGGCTTGCCGAGCGGGTGACGCGTGAGGCGTCGGACATCGGGATGTTGTCGGTGACCAAGACCATCGCGAGCATGGAAAAGATCAGCCAAACGGTCAAGAAGACCGCCGACGTGATCCACCAACTCGGCCAGCGGTCCGACCAGATCGGGAAGATCCTGACCGTGATCGACGAGGTCACCAAACAAACCAATCTCCTCGCGCTCAATGCGGCGATCCTGGCCGCGCAGGCCGGCGAGCAGGGGAAAGGGTTCGCGGTGGTGGCCGACGAGATCAAGAACCTCGCTGATCGAACCTCGGTGTCGACCAAAGAAATCGCCCAATTGATCGGCGCGGTACAAGCCGAATCTCGCGACGCCGTGGTGGCGATCCAGGACGGCTACGTTCGAGCCGACGAAGGGATGAAGATGGCGTTGGAGGCCGGCGAGGCGCTCAAGAAGATCGTGGAGCGGTCGACCCAGTCGAGCACGATGGCCCGCGGCATCGAACTGGCGACGGTCGAACAGGTCAAAGGCATCCGGCAGGTGACGGATTCGATGCGGCAGATCACCGAGATGGTCGAACAGATCGCGCGCGCCACCCAGGAACAGACCAAAGGGTCGGAACAGATTCGCGAGGCGGCTGAGCGGATGCGGGACATCACGCGTCAGGTTCGCCTGTCCACCGAGGAGCAGGCGAAAGGGAGCAAACAGATCACGCAGGCCGTCGAGAACGTCACGGACCGCGTCCAACACATCGCCGCGGCCGTACGGGAACAACGTCGGGGAAGCGAAATCATCATGAAGTCGGCCGAGGAAATCCAGCTCGTCTCGAAAGACAGCGCGGTCGTGGCCAAGCAAATGAGCGACATCGTGGGCGGCCTGGTGCGACAGGCCGAAACCCTGCGGGCGGAGGTCAACCGGTTCAAGGTGGCGTGATGGCGAGCCAACTCGCGTCTCCAGGGACTCGGTGCAAGTTGCTGCGTTTCGAAATCGACGATCGTTCGTACGTCGCCGACATCGAGCGCATCCGCGAGATCGTCTTCTACCGGCCGGCGATCCCGGTGCCGCATGCCCCGCCGTTCCTCCAAGGCCTCATGGATCTTCGGGGACTCGCGCTTCCGCTCGTCGACTTGCGCGAGCGCCTGGGGGTGCCCGCGGATCGCAGGGTTTCTCCCACCCATATTCTGGTGGTTCGACTGACGGACGACCTCGTCTCGGGCCTCATCGTGGACCGCGTGTGCGACGTTTTGGAGGTCGACCGCGACAGTTTCCAAGGACCGGACGGGAGCGAAGGGCGCGCCGCGATGTGCCAAGGGGTGTGCCGGGTCAAGGACGAGTTGGTGCTGGTCATCGACCTGGGGGCGGTGCTTCGAACCGAAGATTACACGATGCTCGCGGGGGTGCTGTGATGCGGATGTGGGGCTGGTTCCACGAACGGCTGTCGTCGAAGGTGGTATTGACCGCGTTGGCGACCCTGACGGTGGGTTTCTCGGTCATCCTGATCCTGCTCCAAACCAAGGTTCAGCGCGATCTGATCAACCACGAACGCGAAAAGGCGGCGCTGCTCGCCGCGTCGATCCACCTGAGTCTGGACAAGGACATGGTCGCGTTTCGTGCGGACATGGCGCGACACTTGATCGAAGACATGAAGGAGCTTCCGGGCGTCGTCCGCCTTCAGGTGGTGCGGGGCCAGGACGGCAAGGGGGTGGAACAAGGCTTCGTCGATCTCAAGACGATCGACGAGGTCAAGACCCGCGTGCCGGCGCGCCCGGAGTGGCTGGTGGATCATCCCAACATCATTCCCAATCGCGCGGACGGGGTGGACACGCCGGCGTTTCGCGACGCCTTCGCTCGGATCCTGGTCGATCCCATGAAGGCCGGTGACGAGTATTACTTCGAACGCATCGATGGTCGGGAGGTCATGACCTATCTCCGGCCGCTCCCCAATTTTCAGCGCTGTTACCTCTGCCACGGTTCCGACCACAAGCTGCGGGGAGTGTTGATGATCTCCTCCGCCACGGACCAAATGCGGACCGAGGTGAGCGGTAACCGTAAACAGCTCTTGTGGGGAGCATTCGGAACGATCACCGTCGTGGGCCTCCTGTTGCGCGTGTCGCTCAACCGCGGGGTGTTCACCCCGCTGCACCGGGTGGTTGAACGGATCAAAAACGTGAGCGAGGGCGAAGGAGACCTGACCAGCCGTTTGGACCTGTCGTCTCGGGACGAAATCGGCGCGCTGGCCGGCGGGTTCAACCGTTTCGTCGAGAAACTCGAGGTGATCATCCGGGAAGTGTCCGACATCAGTCGAACGGTTGCCGCCGCCGGACGCGAACTCGCCCGCGACGCGTCGGTGATCCAGACCGGGGTGGGGAAACAGACCACGGGCGTGGACGCCACGCTCCAATCGATGACCGACCTGCACGACGCGATCAAAGAGTTGGGGCAGGGCATGGAAAGCCTGTCGAAAATGATCGAGGAGAGCACGGCCGCGACCATGGAAATGGCGTCGTCGACCGACGAGATCGCGCGCGACGCCGACTCGTTGTCGGGGTCCGCCTCCGAGACGAAGCGCTCGGTGACCACGTTGGCCGAATCCATCCGTGAGATCGAAGGGGCGCTCGACGCGCTGTCGCGAGCCGCCACCGAGACCGCGGCGTTCACCGGGTCGATCGAACAGTCCACGACCCAGATCCGGACCAACATTCACGAGACGGTCGAGCTGTCCAACCGGGTGGGAGAGCACGCCCGAAGCGGTCAGGAGTGCGTGGAGCAGACGATCGAGGGGATCAATCGGATCAAAGTATTTTCCGACGAGGTGTCGTCGGTGGTGCGCCGCCTTCAGCGGCGCAC